>JANQEB010000298.1 GCA_028278605.1 Candidatus Gastranaerophilales bacterium | reverse complement strand
GGCGAAGAATCTCATTACCTGAGATCCTTCGGCCACCCCCCACCATGGGTGGGGTGGGCTCAGGATGACGGACAAAATTAATTTAACAGAGTACTAGCGCATAGTTAAGTTTATCGGGTCATCATCCTTCAACACAAAACAGGTGTAAAACTTTTTCACCCTTCCTTAGTCATATCCTGGCTTTTGGCCAAGCAGGCGATTCGGGTTATTAAGCTAAAAAAGACAGGTTATTTGAGGAATTCCTCGAATTTAACATTGCTTTCAATATAATAACCGCAACCCTTAAGCATTTCTGCGCCTGCTCTAATATGTTTTGTCTTTATTCCGGGGTATAAACGGCAGTATAAAGACCTGAAACTATAGCAGGAACAGGTGTTATCTTCCTTAAGAGCTTTACATGTAAATAGAAGTATATTGTTCTCGTCTCTTCCTGATATAAAAAAGTTATTGTACTTGGAATCCAGCTGTTTAATCCTTTCAAATTCCTTTTTATCAGTCAAGTACTGCTCACCAATCATAAAAGTTATATTCTTACAGCAAATCCCGCACTTTTTACATGACCCTTTCAAAATGAACCTTGCAGACCTGTTGTTTTTAATAAATTCAGTGATTTTTTTGATGATTTTCATAGGTCTTCAACCAAAAATTCGGTTTCCGCAATGGGTTTTTCAAGGTCAGAATGCCCAAAAATTCTGACAACATAGTTTCCTGCCTTATGAAGGACAAAGTAATCTGTTACATACCGCTTTTCCTGTCCACGGTTAATATCAGTGCTATATGCAATTTCTATTCCGTAAAAAGGCGCTTTCATATCAAGTTTAAGAACCTGGATCCTTAATTTATTATCTACTATTTCTTCTTTGGCTAAAAGGATATAATAAATCCGCTCTCTTGGCTTAAAAACAGGTTGCCGGTTTTCATATACAAATTCTGACGGGGAAATTGGCCGGTCTGCCAGCAGAATCACGGCATCCTTTCTGCGATCACATGAAGTGACCATGAAAAGACATACGGCTATAGTGAGCAAAAGTCGTTTCATAGCGTATTTTTACGGGACAGAAATGCTCTGAGAATCAGGTTTATCAGGTTTTAGAGTTTTGTCTTCTACTATAAACGGCGGCAAGACAACTTCAGTCTCTTTTTTAGAGGAAGTTTCTTCCTTTTCAGTTGCTTTTTCCTCCTGAGACCGGGTTTGCTCATCAACCGGAACTTCCTGCTTTAGCTCAAGCCTTTTTTCCAGAACCTTTATCCTCATTTCAATACTCTTTACGCTTATATCATCTGAGGAATAGGCAACAAAATTACGGTAATTATCAATAGCTTCGGGATAATTCTCTTCTTTTTCCTCAAGAATGCCCAGGGCATAGTATGCATAAGGAAAATCGGGCTTAAGCGCGATAACTTCCCTGTAAATCTTCTTTGCCGCGGCTTTTTCCCCCAGCTCAGAAGTTACAAGCCCCAGGTTGAACTTGGCATTAGCATTTTCAGGCTCTATAGCCAGGGCTTTCTCGTATAATTCCTTTGCTTTTACGTTTTCAGCCTTGTCTTTATAGGTATTTCCAAGTTTTATAATAACTTTAACATCATTTGGCTCAAGGTTTAATGCTTTTTCATAATTCTCAATGGCTTTATCATACCGGTTTTCCTTGTAGAAAGTATCGCCTATTCCAATATAAGCCTTGGCTTCACCGGGGTCAATCTCCATAGCCCTTTTGTAAGCCCCTCTTGCCTCATCAATTTTTTCGGCATTTTCAAGGGTTTCTCCAAATGCAAGGAATAAGTCCTTGTTTGTGGCGTCTTTTGCAATTGCCATTTCATAGCATGCCTGCGCCTGCTCGGTTCTGCCCATTTTTTGCAGGGTATTTGCCATGCCGGACAACGCGTAAAATTCTGTCGGGTTGATTATCAGCGCTTTTTTGTAGTAAACCATCGCTTCATTGTATTTTTTATCAAAGTTTAACCTGTTTGCATTTGCGATTAACACGTTTTTATAGTCAGACCTGACTTTATCATCCGGCTTCATTTCAAGGGATTTTTCATATGAAGATATAGCATTTTCATACTTCTTAAGTGAATGCTGCACAAGTGCGATATTGTAATAAAGCTCAGCATCGTCTTTTTTGGTTTTTAAAGCCTGTTTATACAACTCCAGGGCCTTTATATACTTTTTTGCAAGGTGATAACTCCTTCCCAGCTCCTTTTGGGTTTCAGGGTCATCAGGTTTTAACTCCAGTGATTTTTGAAGGCTCTCAATTGACTCCCCGGTCTTCTTTTTGCCCTGCAAAGTTATGCCCAGGTTAAACAGTGCGTCAGGGTTATCAGGAACCGCAGCAATATACTCCCGGTAGTATTTGATGGCTTCATCTTCCCTGTTGGTTTCCACCAGGGCATTTGCAAGGTCAAGCTTTACCTCGGTAATTGAAGGGTCCAGTTCAAGGCTTTTTTTAAGCGCGCAAACAGCTTCCTCTTTTTTATCGGTGTTTAAAAGGGCTATACCATAATTTGCATGGGCTTCCGCATTTTCAGGATAGTCTGTTAACGCCTTTTCAAGTATCGAAACCGCTTTTTTAAACTGCTTTACCTGCACAAGTGATTTTCCATAGCAGGAATATTCTTTAAAAGTTTCCGGTTTATTGTCTATTACAAATTCAAATTCCTTTATTGCCTTTTCAGGTTGTTTTATAGCCATATAAGAAGAGGCAAGGTTCTTCCTGGAGTCAATATGGTTCGGATAATCAGCCAGAAATTTCTCATAGTAAGGTATTGCTTCGGCATATTGACCTTTCAGGTTCTTTATATTCGCAATGTTTACGTAGTTAAACTTATACCCCGGGGAAATTTGAAGAGCCCTGTTATAAGCATTGAGCGCTTTGTCATACCGGTTTAATTCCTGGTAAATATTGCCCATACTCACAAAAACAAAAGAATCAAACGGGTCTATCCTGGCTGCCTGCTCATATTCGTGAACAGCAGCATTAAGATCTCCTGTTTTATATAGCATATCAGCCAGTTTTATCCTGACCATGGAGCTTGTCGGCGCAAAACTTTTTGCTTTTTCCAGCTCCTGTATTGTGCTGTCAATATCTTTCATTTGATAATACTTCATAGCATTGTCAAAATGGACTTTTGCCTTTTTATGCATTGAAAAAACCGGTGAGGACAGTAAAAGCCCGGCTATTAAAAAAAGTGAAAACAATTTTAAATTTTTCATAAACCTTACCCCTAATGACCTTTTTAATTTAATTCGTTATGGGTTGCATAGCAATATCATAACTTAAATACCGGTTTTTATGAACAATGTAAACATAATTCCTGTTTAACCGGGTAATAATCAGGTCTGGCGGGCTGTGATATAGCATGTATATTCATATAATTTAAAGGGTAAAAAATTATGTTTTCATCTAAACATGGCTACTTAATACCGTTAATATCAGGGCTTATAATTTTTATTACGGCTGCCGGCCTTATTTTTTTAAATCTTGGCGGAATTTTTGGGCCTGAAAAGACGATATTTATAAAGTTTAAAGAGCCGGGAACTCTTCCCAGAGGGATGTCTGTGTATTTTAAGGGTATTGAAATAGGAAAAGTTACCAAAATGGACTTTTCAAGCGGATATGAGTCTACTATTCTTGAGGTAGGGATTAGAAAAAAAGATTTTAATCCGCCAAATAACATTTATGCTGAGATAAAAATAGAAGGAGAGGCAAAATTTTGGGCTCAGGGAGTAAATATAACTAAGTATGTAGAGCTTATTTATCCTGAAAAACCGAGCTCAACCCCGCTTAAAGACGGAGACGTGATTGAAGGCAGGCCAAGCGGCATAGAAAGGATACAGGATTTTTTTAAGAAAAATGTAGACAAGAAAAACATAAAGTCCTCAGTAAACAGTGTTCAGCAGATAACGCAAAATGCCGGTATTGCGGCTAAAAACCTTGCTGAGCTGACACAGAGACTGGAAAATTTCCTGGACAAAAACAGCACGGGCCTTAACCAGATACTTGACAGTTCAAAGGCAACAATAGAAAATGTACGCTACATAACCTTTTCCCTCAGGGAATTTACGGGTGAAGAAGGCTTAAAAGTTACCTTGAATAACCTTGCAGGGGTTTCAGCCAACCTGAACCTGATAACATCAGATATTGCGGAAGTTACCGGTGATTACCAGTTCCGGTGTTTAATGGCAGAAAGCCCGGTTTTGTTCAAAAATACCCTGTGCAGCCTGACTTCCGCGCTTGACAGGGCAAATAATACGCTTGCCAAAGTTGATGTAACACTGAATGATGCTGACCGGCTTATGAACAGGTACGACTGTTTTGGGGCATGTATGAGTGATATGCTAAGCAAGAGGTTCCTGGGTTTAAGGCTGCTTTTTGGCAAACCCGGGGAAGCTTTTGAGGTTTGCAAAGGGGTATGTCCGCCTAATTACAGTGCTTTTAATTTTTATTCATATCCCATGGGTTTAAGGCCCCATATATCTTACCCGGTTAATCCCGGTTTATCCTGTCCTGTAGCCCCTTGCAGATAGAATATTAATCTGAAATAAATTTTTCATAGTTTTTTAGCATTGTTTAAGTATGATTAGTTTATTACAATTAATGTTTCTGACTCAGGACCGGTTTTAATGTTGGATTTTTACCATATAATAGTGATTCTCACAAGCTTTGGAGCGGCATTTTTCTCAGGGTTGTTAGGAATCGGCGGAGGAGTCGTAATTTTCCCCGCCTTTTTATACCTTATGCCGTATCTTGGCTTTGAAACGTTTACTGTAAATCAGATTACAGGAATAGCAGCCACTCAATCACTTGCAGGGGTATTTTTTGCTTATATAAACCATAGAAAACACGGCAATATCAATCCAAAGCTAATTAAGACAATTCTTCCGATCGGATTAATAGGGGGATTAACCGGGGCTGTTTCAGCAAAGTTTTTTTCCGAGAAGGAATTACTAATTATCTATCTTGTTTTGCTTGTAACTGCGGGAGCTTTAGTACTTTTACCCCGAACAGACCGCACGTATGACAGCGAAGAATGTAAGCTGGAAAGGCCTATTGCTACAGGGTCATTGATATTTTTTGGGACTGCAATATCAGGGGCGCTGGGTTTTGCGGGGGCTGTAACTTTTATACCTATACTTAATTACTTTTGCAAAGCGCCGATAAAGATTGCAATAAGCACTACAATCTTTATTGTGCTTATCACAACATCGCTGGTTTTTGCAGGAAAAGCTGCTGTTGGGCTGGTCCCGTTTGAGCTTATAATATTTATCCTGATAGGAGCGTTTTTTGGGGCTAATTTAGGGGCAATAGTAAATAAAGTCCTGCCTTCTTCAGTTTTAAGGATAATACTTTTACTGGTAATCCTGTCTTTAGGCCTAAGAATTCTCTTTACTATACTTGAATACTAAAGAACCGGCTAATTAACCGGTTTTTTAGTTGTCTTTAGTATTTAGCAAGGCAACAATTTCCTGTATTGTCCGCCCTACAACAGAGTCAATTGCTTTAGGAAGCCGGTTTGAACTGGATTCAGGAGAAACAAATCCCTTAATGCCATCACCACTCTTTGGTTCTATATAGACATCAAATGGCCTTGTAGTATTATCTGGTTTAGCTATTACTTTTAAATCCCCGACCGTTTTATCTAAAGCCCTTATTGTTTCTTTGTAATCATTTTTTATCTGGTCTTCTATCTGTTTTTCCAGCTTTGTGTCATTTGTCTGGGATTCAACTACTAACTTTCCAAAAGGAGCCTGCGGTTTAGCGTTAAAACCTGTTATTCCTGCTGAGTTAAGCATTTTTTTTTACCTTCTTTTTTACATTTTTAAAGCCTTTTGAAAAGTAAAATGTTAAAGACCCTTTATCTTGAAAAATTTTGTTAAATTACCATCAAGAAAACTTATACCAAGAATTGGCCTTCCTCCTGATAAAATTTTTAAATAATGATCTATTGCAGCTCTTGCTTCCATTGAAATTCCGCTCCAGGCATCAACCACAACTGCTTGATTTCCCCAGGTCTTTGGGCTGTCAAGTCTTGCTCCTTTCTTTAAGCCTATTACAGTTGCAAAGTGGTCAGGGCTAGGGTCTGGCCCTCCCAAAGAGTCCACTATCATTTTGAAATTTTGGGGATCTAAGCCTCTTTTCTCTAAGGCATGTTGTACCAAAATAGAGTATTCTCCGCAATTAGCTATTCCTAATTTTTTTACTAATTTGCCTATCGCTTCTACAGCTTCATCTAGAGAATTGTGTGTTCCTTGAAATATACCTCTACGCTCAGACCCATAAAGCTCTCTGTTAAGAGCAGATCCTCTATCTGCTATTGGTCTTAATAGGTGTATATATTTGGGAGGAAAAGTATGAGAAAAAACTTTTTGCTGAAGTCTTGTGCCGGATTGAAGATACCCAAAATCTTGCCTTAAATCTCTGAGAACTTTTTCTCCTGCAATTTTATTTTCTCTTAAAGAACCAAAACTAATAAAATTAATCATTTTTAAAATATTTAATTATTCAACTAGTTTTATAATTCTTCTGAAACTTAAGTATTACCAAAAAAAAGAAAATTATTAACAAAACATTACATAATAGAAGCCATGACAGCTTTTTGTGCGTGGAGCCTGTTTTCTGCCTGTTCAAATATGGTATTAGCGTGTTTTTCCAGGGTTTCCTCGGTAATTTCCTCGCCCCTGTGGGCAGGCAGGCAATGCAGCACAATTGCATTTTGGGCTGCTTTTTTCATGAGTTTTTCATTTACCTGAAAATTTTTAAAAATTTTCCGTCTTTTCTCTGCTTCTTTTTCCTGGCCCATGCTTGCCCATACATCAGTATAAACAATGTTAGCACCTTCTACAGCCTCTGATGGTATTTGCACAACCTCGATTTTAGCTCCTGAGCCTATAGAAATATCCTTGCATTTCCATATAAGGTCAAGGTCCGGCTCAAACCCTTCAGGACAGGCAATTGAAACATCAATCCCCATAATTGCGCACCCTGCAAGCAGGCTGTTTGCCATATTGTTTCCATCCCCTGCATAAGCAAGTTTCAGGTTGTCAAAGCTTCCAAACTTTTCTTTTACGGTTAAAAGGTCGGCAAGCACCTGGCAGGGATGGGTAAAATCAGTAAGCGCGTTGATAACCGGGACATCAGAATACTTTGCAAGTTCAACCGCGTCGTTATGCGCAAAAGTCCTGATCATGATCCCGTCAGCGTATCTCGATAAAACCCTGGCTGTATCAGATATGGTTTCTCTCTGGCCAAGTATAATTTCATCCTGTTTCAGGACTACCGCATTTCCGCCCAGCTGTTGGATTCCAACCTCAAAGCTTACGCGGGTCCTCAGGCTGGGTTTTGCAAACACCATTGCAAGTGTCTTGTCTTTTAGCAAATGATGAGGCTTGCCGTCTTTTTTTTCCTGTTTTAACTTCTGTGCAAGCTCAATAAGGCTGTTTATATCTTTATTATCAAAATCAATAAGTGTTAAAAAATCTCTTCCTTTAATGTTCATTTTTCCGCCTCCCAGATTAAGTGCCTGACTAATTATAAAGACAAAAAAGGGCTTATTCAAGAAATTTTTTTAAAACTTTTACCTGGCTTCATCAGGAGGCAAGCCGGGCTTATAGTGCTAAAATATTTAATTGGGACCAGTTAGTAAAAGAAAAATTATGCCAAAAACCCTCTCAATTGAAGAATCCCTCAAGCTTCTGCCGGAAGCTCCCGGTGTGTACATTATGTACAACAAGGAACATGAGGTTATTTATATTGGAAAAGCAAAGAGCCTGAACAAAAGAGTAAGGAGCTACTTTGCAAAAAGCCACGATTCGCCGAAGTTACGGGTCATGGTCCCGCAAATCAACAGGTTTGAATTTATCATCACAGATTCAGAGGTTGAAGCCCTGATCCTGGAATCCCAGCTTATAAAAAAGCACAAACCCAGATATAACGTGCTTTTAAAAGATGATAAACGCTTCCCATGGTTTTTGATAACCGAGGAAGAGTACCCCAGGATTATGATTGTCAGGAAAGCTGATAAAAAATCCCATAAAGGCAAATACTTCGGGCCATATACAAATTCCAGGGCCATGTATTCAACGCTGGAAATGATAAAGAAAATTTTTCCGCTAAGACAATGCAAAACCCCGCGTTTTAAAGACCGTCCCTGTATGTATTACCAGATAGGCAAATGTCCTGCGCCTTGCCGGAAGTACATAAGCAGCACGGACTATAAAAAAATTGTTAAACACGTTGAATTATTTCTTTCAGGAAAGCAGACCAGACTTCTGGAAGAGCTAAAAACACGGATGGAAGAGCATGCCAGGAAACAAGAATTTGAAAAAGCAGCCAGGTATAGAGACAGCTACTTTGATGTGATGAAAGCAGTTACAAGACAAAAAGTTATCTCTGAAAATACCACGGTTAACCAGGATATAATTGCGTTTCAGAACGATGACCTGCTAATGGCAGTTGTGCTTCTAAAAGTCAGGGAAGGCCGCCTGATTGCCAGAGAAGATTTTGACATAAAACTGGACAGGATCCATACACCATATGAGGCATTTCTGGCGTTTCTGCGTGAGTATTACCGGATGGTTGACGACTCGGAAATTCCTAAAGAGCTTCTGGCAGCCAATGAAATTGAAGAAAACGACGAAAAAATCATAAGTGATTGGCTTTCAGCGAAAAAAAACAGCAAAGTAACTATAATTAATCCAAAATTACAAAAAAAGTTTGAACTGGTAGAAATGGCCTCAAAAAACGCACAGTCAGCCTTTGAAAACTTTAAGGTAATTGAGCTTAGCAATCTTCAAAATGACTGGAACGATGTTGGAAGCTATATTCAGGAAAAACTGCAACTGGAAAATTTCCCTAACAGGATTGAATGCTTTGATGTTTCGCATATTCAGGGGACAAATACAGTTGCCGGCATGGTTGTATTCATTAATGGTAAGCCTTATAAGTCTGAATACAGGAAATACAAGCTAAAAACACTCCAGGAAGGCAGAACTGATGATTATGCAGGTATAAAGGAAGTCATAAAAAGACGTTACCAGACCCTTTTAAGAACCCCGGACGACGAAAAGAAGATTCCTGACCTGGTTATAGTTGATGGGGGCAAAGGCCAGCTTTCAGCGGCACTTGAAATATTTGACGAATTAGGGCTTAATGACTTGCCTGTTGTTTCCCTTGCAAAGAAGTTTGAAGAGGTTTATTTACCGGGAATATCAGCTCCGGTAGTGTTTCCGGCAGAATCCAGGGCGTTATTTCTTTTTCAGCAAGTAAGAGACGAGGCTCACAGGTTTGCAATCAGTTATCACAGGAAACTAAGAGAAAAAAATGCTATAAAATCAGCCCTTGATGAAGTTCCAGGGCTTCAGATCCAGCATAAGAAGATGCTGATAGAGCACTTTGGTGATATGGACGGAATCATGTCAGCAACAAAATCAGAGCTGGCAAGGATTCTTGGCAAGTACAGGGGTTACAGGCTCTATAAACACCTGCATGATTAACTTGAATTACTAATTGCATGTATGCAACATTTGCCAAAACCCACCCACAGCCACCCTATAGGTGGAAAAGAGGCTACGCCTCTTTTCGATTCTCTATAATTTTTTGGCAAATGTTGCTCAGTCGTATCCTGGCTTTTGGCTAATTCGTAATTCAGGTTGATTAGCGGTTTTCAAGCGCAGGGCAGCTCTATTTTAAAGGTTGTTCCTTTACCGACTTTGCTATCAGCAGAAATTTTGCCATTATGCTTTTCTATAATTTGATAACAGATAGATAAACCAAGCCCTGTTCCAACCCCAACGCCTTTTGTGGTAAATCCGGGATCAAATACCCTTGCCAGGTTTTCCGCTGGAATCCCTTTACCTGTATCGGTTATCGTTATTATGATTAAGTTATCTTCTCTTTGGGTCTTGATTGTTATGGTCCCATTTCCTTCAATGCTTTGATAAGCATTGACAAAAATGTTCATAAATACCTGGTTAAGCTGGTTGGGATAGCATTTTATAGCCGGAATATCTCCAAACTCAGTTATAACTTCAATCCTGCCTCTGATTTCATGATTTATTAGTTTCAGTGTGCTTTTTATTCCCTCATGAATGTCAGCTTCCTGGTATTCTGCCTCATCCAGCCTTGCAAAGTTACGTAAGGATTTAACCAGGCCGTTTATCCGCTTAATTGCCTCAGCATTTGTGTTTATTGATTCCTCAAGGATTTCAATAATATCAGGGCTATTGAGCTGATCCCGAATTTTTTCCAGGCATTTTTTAAATATATTATTGTTGCTATTTACAGAACCCAGAGGGGTGTTAATTTCATGGGCAACGCCTGCCACTAACTGCCCCAGGGAAGCCATTTTTTCGGACTGAATAAGCCGGGCCTGGGTTTCTTTAAGTTTTAACAGTGCTTCTTCCAGTTCATTTTTCTGGTTTAGTATGGTATTAAACAGCTTTGCCTGATTAATAGCTGATGCCAGCTGGGAAGTTAACCCTTCAATCAGGCTAATTTCCTCTTCATGCCAGGCCCTTTTGTTATTTATATGGTAAAAACCTACTACACCAAGTACTTTATCTTGATATAAAACAGGTGTAACAAGCCGCGGCTGGATATGGTTTGTACTTTGGTCGGTCATAATACCGGAAATCAAGGTTTTATGCTCAAGAAAAGCCTGTTTTATACCGGAATCCCGGTTTAAATTAAGTTGTTCAATCTCTTGTCCCTTGAAATTCCAGTTGTTTTTCAGGATAAATTCGTTATTATGCTCATCAAACAGCGCAAAATAACTTTTATCCAGCCCTAACGCAGTTGAAATCTCTTCTAAAGCTATTTCTATAATCTTTTCCAGTTCCAGGGAGTCTCGTATGGAATTTGAAATCCTGTTAATTAAGCCGGTTCTGATTGCCAGGTTTTGAGCCCGTTCTTGAAGCTGAGAAAAACCCTTATTAGCAGCCTCAAGTTCTAATATTTTTTGTGAATACCGGTTAATCTGGTTTTCTTTTTCCTGAACTTCCTGCCGGGTTGATATATCAGACAGGATAATTATTGTATGGTTATTATTTTTAAAGCTTCTTAGAAGAAAATTTTTGTACTCGTTTTCTCCTGCCTGGAATTTGACTTCCGCTTTCATTTTTTCGGGAACCCACAGGGCTTCATTGACGGGTGTATAGTTCAAAATGTTTTCTTTATCAAGGATACACACATCAAAACTAAAAAGATGATGGAAATTAGGGACTGATGCATCATTGCCAAGCAGGTTAATCGCTTTATTATTGATATGAACAATGTTTTTATCCTGATCAATTACTAACAAAGGCTCCTGGGAGTCTTTAAAAAGCTCTTTTAGCAGGTTTTCACATATATTCAGGTCTGTTTTAAGCAATTATCCCGGATCCATATTAAAACACTGATATTAAAGACTATTTTAGCACTACTTGCCGGAAAAATTAATTTATCCGGCCAGGGTAAGAACGAGCATAATTGCACCAAGAGAAATAATCAGGCACGCCCCAAGGTATTCCAGTGCAGTGGAAATATTTTTCCCTTTGGTGAAGAAGGTTTCACCGGAGGCGGCTTTTTTTGATAGCATTGTTATTACGCCTACAGCGGATAAAGTTGTCATAATGCCCAGCCCAATTGCAATTACCAGGAAAATTCCCGTAATCATTACATTATTAGCCATTGCAAAAAGAAGAATCAACAAAGCCCCGGTGCATGGGACCATTCCCGCTGCTATCGAGAGGACTCCCCGGTTTAAGTCCAGCATTTTTTCCTTTAGCTTTTTCTCAAACACTTTTTTAAACAAAAGCACAAGCCCGACAAGGGTTATAAGAGCATAGCTGGTGATTTTTATCCAGAAAATCCTGTCAATAGAATCTGTCAGCACCTGCCGCATGGAAACATTCACCAGGAAAACCAGGATTATAGCGGACGCAATATGAGTTGCGGCAACCTGCAAGGCCATAACCGGGGCATCCCATAACTTTGATTTTTCCGACAGAAAATATGACATAATTATCATTTTGCCATGTCCCGGCCCCAGCGAGTGAAATATGCCATAAATAAATGACAAACCAAAGCTTATCAGAAAATACAGCAAGAACTTATCTGAATCAGCCCTTTTTAAGTTCCCGGAAATTTGAGAGGAAAGTTTTCTCTGGGTTTTTACAATTGCTGTCCAGTTTTTAGCTATTACATCTTTTTTTATATAAGAGACCACAGGGTTTTTATTCAGGTTATTAAGACCAAAATGGTTAAAAGAAGGGGAATTCATGGCTAAAAATACGGAAATAACCAGAACCAGCCCCACAAACACCGAAATTACAACAGAGAGCTTTTTCATTTGCAAATAACCTTTATTTTCTCAGGATTAACCATACCATAGTAATAAGTTTCTGTCATATCCTCATACAGGTTGTATTTGCAGGCTTCAATTGTTGGTCCGGCAAGCATTGCCGGGGTTTTTTCAGTAAAATATATATCTATAAAGTAGGTTTTATCAAAAAAACCGGCTATAAGCATATCTTTGAAGGGATCAACAGGGTTTATAAGGCTTATAGTGAAGACTGTGGTTAAAATTTCATCCTTAAAAAAAGAGTTAAAATTTTTTATCTCAAAATTGTTTAATTTGGCTTCATTTAGTTTGAGATGTATAAAAAATGAGTTTTTCTTTAGCTCTTCATAGTTTCTGTCAAGCAATTTAAGTTTTTCTTCTGTATTAAGCTTATTATCATTGTCAATATCAGCTTCAAAAAACGCGGCTGAGCTGTAAAACTCATCATAAACCCAGTTTACGTTTATTTCTGTTATTTTTTTGTTTTCCATCCTGAATACAATAGAATTTTCTATCCAGACATGCGGGTGTGCCAGGGTTTTTGCGCAAACCAGCATGCATAAGCACAGTATTAAAAAAAATTTTTCCATTAATCTATTTCTGCCTTGCTTCTTTGAGTTCCTTGTATCGTCTGAACTTTGCCAGGCGGGAAAAAGAAGCTATGAATATCAATATAAATACTATTAAGACAAGGTAAGTCCGGTGAGCCTCCACAATAAACGTTGCAATTGCCCCGCCTGCAATACATAAGCTGTATAAAACCGCCAGCGTCCGGTTCTGGGAAAGCCCTGACTTTAAAAGTTTATGATGAAGATGTTCATTATCAGCGCTCATAGGGTTGTTCCCCTTTAATACCCTTCTTAACACGGTTAAAGACATATCTATTATAGGAACAGTAAAGATTAACACCGGTAAAAGTACTGAAACAGCAATACTTTTAACTACTCCGGTAACAGACAGGCCAGCAAGCACAAATCCTGAGAACAACGAGCCGGAATCACCCATAAAAATCCTTGCCGGGTAAAAGTTAAACACCAGAAATCCCATGATTGAACCGGCAAGTAAAATAGCAACAAGCGCACTGGCAGGCTGGTTTGAGTGGAAAGCGACTATTCCAAGGGTTATAGCCATTATTGTAACGATTCCGCCTGCTAAACCGTCAAGCCCATCAATGAAGTTAACCGCATTAGTTATGCCAACAAGCCACAGCACGGTAAGAGGAAAACTTAGCAGCCCAAGTGTTACAGGATCCCCAAAGGGATTAGATAAAACCTCTATCCTGACCCCCAAGAGGAAAGCTAAGGTTGCTGCTCCAATTTGTATAAAAAGCTTGAATTCAGGAGTTAATTCATAAAGATCGTCTATAAGCCCCATCAGGAACATAAGGGTTCCGCCTATAAATATGCCGGAAAGCCCATTTCCTTCAGGTAAATTCGGATTTATCAGAAAGAGGATAATGAATCCAACTATGGTTGAGGCCCATATTGCAACACCGCCAAGCCTCGGTGTTGGCCTTTTATGGACTTTTCTACTGTTAGGCAGGTCTACAAAGCCTTTTCTAAGACAAAACCGTCTTATCACCGGAACCACCAGCAAAGCAAGTAAAAAAGTTATTAAAAATCCCTGTATGTTTAAGTCTAACATTGAAATAAAAAGAAGCCCCCGATTCTGTGATTATTTAAAAATTATTATATAAAATCAAACTTAATTTAAACTAGTATAACCGGTCAATTTAAATATGTGAAATTTTTTTAAATAACCTCAATGACGGGTTAAAAATTTTTCAAAAATCCCCACCACTCCCACCCTGAAGGAAGTCAAGGGCCTTCGGCCCTTAACAATTCCATATAGATTTTTGAAAAATTTTGAAAATTATACCAGGCTATAATTCATTTTTAGCTAACCCGTCATTCGGGTTAAATAACTCGAATTGCTAATTGCATAGTCATATCCTTGCTTTTAGCTAACTGGCGACTCGAGTTAATTACCGGTTAACTTTATTCTTGACAGTTTTCTTTTGAGCGTGGTAATTTTATCTTGGATCATCTCAGAGAACTATAAATAACTCACTAAAAGTTAAAAACGGAGGCAAGTATGGCAGTTTCACTCTCAGCACCACAAGTAAGAAGCTTTGTAAAATCAGTACCTTCAAATCAAATGTCATTTAGGGGTAACTACTTACAAATTAAAGCCGCTTCATTAAACAAAAATGCGTCTAAAAACTGTAGTGGTTGCAGATTAGACAAAAAGGCTTAGTCTTTAAAAAGTTTTAATAAAAAAGCCGGTTTATATGCTGGCTTTTTTAGTACTTTTGCTTGACGAATCAAGATTTATGGCGAAGCAGGCGAAATGGACAGCGAAACGAGGTGCAGTCCCTGCTTCGCTGCGACAATGCGGACAGCACCGCCTGCTTCTCGCAAGCTGTCTGGGTTTTCGCAGTGAGAATGAGTTCGTAAGCTCACTCCCGCTTATATTAGCCATATTTAATCCTTTTACTGAGTTTTATATTCAGTAATTATAGATGATCATCTTCAAAAATTGTCCAGTTTTCAGGCAATTCTTTTTTGACCTGCTCAAAAAGTTTTGAAATATCCAACCCCATGCTCTCTGCAATTTTTTGTAAGGAAATTATTTGTGCTGTGCATTCCCCGTTTTCAATTCTACTTAATGTAGAGCGTGAAATCTCATTTTCATTTGCAAGCTTATTTAATGACTTACCCGCAGTCAGTCTCAATCTTCTTATTGTTTTACCTATTGCAATACAATAAAATATTTCTTTTTGAGTTTTGGGCTGTTGCATATATGGGATTTTAAAGCTGAATTAAGATGGGAATATCCCGAGTATGGTCATGCAAAAAGGGGTAATAAATGAAATGGTTATACATACTTATCACGGAAACAGCCCTGTAGATGAGTTTTTTACCTCACTATATTTTTTTTTAGAATTACTTTTCTATAAAACTCCATCCCTCAGGCAGTTCTTCCTCAACTAAATTAAGAAGTTCAGAGGTTTTTAAGCCAAAAGATTCAGCTATTCTTGCTAAAGTTGAAATTTGAACATCTCTTTGGCCTTTTTCAACTTTACTTAAAGTAGAACTTGGCAAGTCATATTCATAAGAAAAAAGAAGAATTCCTTTTTCTGACTTTTGCCTGAGTTCAAAAATTTTTTTACCTAATTTTTTCAAATACCATTCTTTTTTTAATTTTAATTTTTCTTTTTTAGTTTGCATATTAAAAATTCTAATGTTATATATATTTTTAGATATGACTAATTGGACATACTTAATAAGGGAGAAAAATGAAAAAACGATTATGCATAGATTTTGACAGAATTCTGACTTGCCACGGAAACAATTGCGCGGATGAATTTTTAGTAGTATGTTGGGTTAAAAAATAGAATTTTTTAACCCAACATAAAATAATGCGGATTTAAAGCAGGTTGGGTCAATTTTGTAAATTGACCCAACCTACCCAACTACTAATTCGGAATATGCTCGAAAAGTTCACCTACTGATATTTCCAGGGCATCACAAATTTTATCTATTGTATCCAGTTTTATCATTTTTGTTTTTTCATGATATAGGTTAAAAATATTTTTATGGGCAATACCTGTCATCCTGTGTAGCTCCATCATATTTATTTTTTTCTCGCCCATTATTTTTGATAAATTATTTTTCAACATAATAAAGAATAGTAACGTATTTACTATATCTGGTTGATTTCTTCATTAAATAGGTTATAATTTAAGTTAAATAAGTTATAGGTTTTGAAAAATAAATTTACAATGGACAAAAGTATGATCAAAAATGACCAGAAATGGGAAAAACTCAATGAATTAACACTTGAAGCAAACATGCTCTTAATTTTCCTTAATGACGCCCTTAGAACTCACGAGTTCAAACACGGTACCTGCTCAATAATCTGCCTTTCAGAAGCCATCAGTAAAAAATTTTTCCAAATTAGAGAATTGTTCTAAAAACCTGTCAGGGTAGATTCCAGCCTACCCTGGCGGGTTGTATTTTTTTTTAATATAGTTAATAAAACAAAAATTTGGTATTTCTTACAAAAGGATTTTCTGCTGTTGGGTCAATTGTGGTGTTTGCTAATTAACTCGAGTCGCGAATTGCATGTATGCAACATTTGCCAAAACCCGCCCACAGCCACCCTAAAGGTGGAAAAGAGGCTCCGCCTCTTTTCGATT
>JANQEB010000290.1 GCA_028278605.1 Candidatus Gastranaerophilales bacterium | reverse complement strand
GAGTATTTCTATTCGATTAATGATGTTGTCATAATTGCCTCCTCGTTACATTTACGACAACACTATCATCTATACTTTATTTCTTTTCAAACACTCTCTCAGGTTTTATATTATAGATAGTTAGTTTAATCCAAAGGAATTAAAAATGAGTAGTATATACAACTATTACCCATACTTTTTACAACAACAGGTTATACAGCCTAATAATCTTGAAGCAGAACTTATGAATATAAAACAAAGAAGAGATGCATACGAAGCCTAGAGACCTGTAGATTCAGGTTTGAGTGCAGCCGGCTTAGATATTGAAGAAGCAAAAGTATATGAAAAATATGGCAAGAAGTACGAGGCCTCTATGTTATATTCAAACATATACATTTTCTCCTTATCCCCCGCATAGTGCTCCAGGAGGTGTAGGTGATGCTTGTAAAGCCGGGCTCGCCAGACTTTTATATAATAATTAATTGGTGACTCAAGCTATTTACCGGGAATTAAATTTACCTGCCGATTTCTGTCGCTCTCTGGGCCATTGATTTGGCAAGGCCTATAACAGCAAGATTAGCCTCATAAGCTCTTGATGTCAGTACTGAATCTGCCATATCCACCATAGGGTTTACATTTGATCTTCTTATATAGCCGTTTGCGTCAGCATCAGGATGCCCCGGAGCATATTGAAGTTCCCCTGGTGTCGGGTCTTCAATTACCCCGGTAAAAGAGACCCCTGCTCCTGTATCAGGAAGGGTTCCAATGCTGAATACATCAGATTTCATTCCGGAAAGGAGGTTATTAAAGGAAATATCCTCTATAGCAGCAACTGTTGGGATTTTTCGTGTATAGTTTGGAGTATCGATGTTTGCAAGGTTTTTTGCATGAACCTCAAGACGCTTTGCGTGAGTGTGTAAACCACTCTCTCCAATGTTAAAGGAACCAAGTATACTCATAGTTTAAACCTCTATCTTCCTAACTGGGTCACTGTTTTAATTTCTTCGAGCACTTTTGAAATTCTTCTTGTTGCTACGGTATAAAAAAGGGCGTTTTTCTGTATAGCAGCAAGCTCTTCAGTCATGTTAATATCATGTCCGTCTTGCCTTGCCAGGGAAACAGAGCCCATTTTTCTTGAAAGGTCAGTTTCAAGGGGCTTATTGTAATTTCCGAGGTGCTGCTCGAAGCTTATATCCTGCCTTACATAGCCGGGCGTATTTATGTTTGCCAGGTTTGTACTGACGGCTTTTTGCTTTGCACCTATTAAATCCATTACAAAATGAGTATGATCTATCTCTTTACTTAAACTAAAAGGCATTACTTACCTCCATTTATCTCAGGTTCTTTATCTTAGATTGGTAGATTCCCTGTACATCTGATCCATAATCCTTATAAAACGGGCGCTGGAAAGGATGCTCCCGTTAATTTTCAGGGTTTCGTTAATGAAAGTGAACGGGTCAAAGTTCGCCCTTTCAATTTTGCCCTGCTTGATTTTTGTATGATTAACAATAAGCTCAGGCTCCCCGGATTTTTCCGATGTCCTGAATACGTTTCCTTCAGCTATTTCAAGGCCTTCAGGGTTTTTAAAGGCAACTAAAGGTATTTTACCTATTTTTTTAAACTCTGCTTCTTTTTCTTCCAGTACGAATACTAAACCATCAGTGTTAATTTTTATTCTTTTATAGGTTGCAGGAAGTTTAATACCGCTTCCTACAAGCAAACCTCCGGCGGAGACAAGGTATCCCTCTGAATTAACAGCAAAGGAACCTTCTCTGGTATAGGCGGTTTCACCATTTTTTCCTGTTACAGGAATAAAACCGGCGCCTTCAATTGCAACATCAAGCTCTCTATGAGTTGCCATATGGTCTCCGGCCCTATGGTCTATTCTTACAGCACCGTGAATAGCGCCTCCCGGGTTCATAAAAGTTTCAAACCGCTGTGATTTATAGCAATTTGTATTATAATTTGCGATATTCGTACTTATATAACCAAGGGATTCAAACATTGCATTTGAATTATCTACCAGTTTTGAAATTGATCCCTGTATAGTAGTCATAATCTTCTCCCTATAAGGTTTATGTCTTACCTAATTCCTGAAGCGTCTTGGTTAAAGCTTCATTTTGAATCTTGAAAACTTCTGTGTTAACAGTAAAGCCCCTTCTTAAAACAAGCAGCTTGTATGCTTCCTCATGTAAAACCACGTTTGACTCTTCAACGTAGCCCTGTTTTATGTTTGGGTTTTCCAGGCGGGTCCCGTCTGAACTTACAGCTGAAATAAAGCCCGCTTTAAGCACCTGCAAGTCTTCAGGGTCTTTATATTGAATCAGGCCATCATCATTAATTTTAATGTCAGAAACAGTTTGAGGGACTTTTTTAAGCCTGATAGGTACACCATCACTTGAAAGAACTTTATGATCCTGTAGAGTCAGGAGGTTTCCGTCTTTATCAAGTTTAAACCTGCCGTCCCTGGTAAGTTTTATACCGTTTTTTGTTTGGACTTGAAAATAACCCTGACTACCAAGAACAACATCAAGAGGGTTTTTGGTAATCTTTATGCGGCCGACTTCCTCATCTGTGTTAATAGAAAGAGCATGCGGCCCCAGAAATTCCGCGAAGGATGAAACTACCGGGACCTTTTTCTGGTACCCGACCTTGTTATAGCCGGCCACGTTATCTTTAAGGATACCTACAATTTCCTGTGTCAGGACCATTGCCCCGACAGTTGAGGTTATTCCATCGCCGTTAAAGCGAATTCCACCTTGAAGCTTCATTATTCCCTTTTCCTTATCTATTGCTATTGTTATCGGAAATTATAATGATGCTTTTTACGTTTTCCACGAAATTTCATGCAAACGGATGAATTTTTTATAAACTTACCTAAACACTAGTTGCTACCGGAAACGTCCTGTCTTCTCTTTTCAAGGAGGCAGATTTTTTCGTCAATTTCAAGAATTACCATGGCAACTTTCTGCGCTGCCAGCAAAATAACAGGTGAAATACTGTTAATATTGGATATAGTTACATCACGGGTTGCGGATTCCTCGAAATTTTTCTGCTTAACCTGGGATACACAGGTTTTTGCCTGGATTTTTTCTTCCTTCATCTCGGAATTAAAGTTTTTAAGGATTGCCTCAAGGACTTCCTTTCTTGCCTGAGCCTCTTTTTCGCTTAATTCTTCCCGGTCTTCTGATATGTGCTCTATATGAATATCCAGGTCATTCTTTTTATCAGTAAAAATAGTAACCTTGAACCTTCCAAGGTTAATTGTTGAGATATAAATTACCATAGCTATTTTTTCATCATCAGAACCGCTTGATTTTTTCTTTTTTTCAAACCGAACCTGAACTCTTTGCTCTTCCATAAGAGGCAGCCAGGGCAGGTATAAAAGCAATAGCTGGGTTAAAGTTTCCTGCGGGCTTGAGTCTCTTGCGGGAGCAATCTGTCCAAGCAATGCCAGCAAGGGTTTAATCTGATCATATCCCTGCGTATTATTTGGTGATTGCTGTATAAGCCTTATTAATTTACTTATAACTTCTTTAGAATTGGCTTCCAGCAGTTGTTGTATTATCTCAGGATTAATTTTAACTGTTCCTGAACGCAGCAACTGAGCCATGGCCTGTTGTGAAGTGCTTTTTTGGGCTAACTGGCCTAAAAGTTCCTTTATATCTTTAGGAAGGTTTAATAATTCCTTCATAAACGCAGACTGCTCAGCCCTGTTAAGCATCCGGGCTTTCATTTCATTTTGCGTATTTATCTTTGCCTGAGTTTGTTTAATGGTATTGAGGGGTTTTTTTATATTTAAGTTTGTTTGCGCAGGTGAATTACCCCTTCCGCTATGGAATTTATTAATGCGGGAAAGGGTTTTTAGAATTATTCCCAGGCTTTTTGAATTGACGAAGTCCAAATTTTTGCCCTATTATTGTAATTTTTAAGATAAATCCGCTAATATGAATTTTAACGGTGCTGTATGAAATTTACATCTTTTTACTATCAGTTTACGAAACTTCTTAACAAAAGTTAATATTAACTTTTGTTACAAGCAATCGCCAAAACTTTTTTATAAACAAACTTTTCAGGATTCCCCCGGCCGGACTGCGGCATGCTTTTGTTACCTATAGTCGCCGATAATGTGGCTAAAAGGGAATTTTATGGTGTATAATGTTTTTATATATATAGAGGTTGTACTTAATTTAAAAAAATTAAAAAGAGGTTTATGAAAAATGGATTTTCTTCCGATTAAACCATCAAGTACAAACAAGGTAAATACAGCTATTAACCTGGCAAATGACGGTGGTTCCAAATCAAATACAGGTTATATCAGCAAACGTGGCGGTAAAAAAGAAAAAGAAGAAAAAGGCGCAAGTGTTGATGAGTTAAGCTTAAGCACGGCTGCAGCTGAACCTGAAGAAAATGAAGATACAGAGCAGGAAGTTACAGGTTTTTTAAATTTAATCAAGAATTTTTTTAAAAATATAAAGAATTTTTTCCTGAAATTATTTGGGCTTAACAGACCAAGGCTCGAGAATATTTACGAAGACAGCAACGTAGAAATTTCCTAGGCTTTAAGTAATTTTTTAAAAAAATTTTGACCTGGCGCAAATAATTATTATGATTTTTTGCAAGCGCAAGCATGATTAAAAAAAAGAGTTAAATCCTGTCTGTGTAAGGATTATATTAAAACGGGCCTGTTTTTTTGGAAAAATGCAAGAATAAAATATATTGCTCCAACCTGAATTGCTTTCTTCTGACAAAACGCTTCCGGTAATTGCATATAGGAATATTACTTTGCTGTTTTCATTTTTCAAAAACCATAAAAAATGTTCCCATAGAAAGCTTACTCCTTTGACTTTTGGAGACTTTTGCCCTGATTGCGGTAAGAAAATAGAGATTTCATGGATGATATTAAGATGTAAATGCTGCAATAGTAAAAGAAAAGCAAGGGTTATTTTTAACACAATAAGGCCGGAAGATAAATTTTGCAGCAAATGCGGGGATTCAGAGTGTGAAATCGAAAGAAAACAAACCCTTGAATTTTTTGATGTAGAATTTGCTGTTATCTCAAAAAAAGAGACCGGTACCCCCGTTAAAAACAGGGAAGTTCTTCAGATATGGATTGAAAAAGAAGAAAGTTATAATGAATTTATAAATAATATCAGGCTTTTACCCTTATTAATCCCATAAAAAGCAACTATAGCAATAACTTATAAAGATAAAACAAGCAATTTCCTATTTTTTTTGTAATATACTTTAACATTATTACGAAGAGAGCTTGTTATATTCCTAATTAAATATTAACATTTTTAATGTAGATTAAAGTTAAACTTAACGTCAAAAATAATTAAATCGTGAAAGAGCAAGAAAGCATCAACCAGTAATAAGTTATTTTTGACATGGTATGTGATCTTAATGAAGGTAGATTTGATTAAGAAGAAGATGGGAAGGTTCAAATGAATCATCTGGCTATCGGGAAACAGGCTCAACCATTAGAAAGACCTTACGCAAAACAGGTTGGCTTAAAAAGCGCAAGCTGCCAACCACTCAGAACAAATTGTCAGCCCCTTGCAGGAGGGTTACAAAAAGACACATTTATGAGTTCAAAACCTAAAGCAAATACTAATCTCTCTTTTGGTTCTAAACTAAAAAACGCAGTTAAAGAGCTGGCTAATTTTACCAAATAATTAACTTTAATGACGGATTAGTTAAAAATAAACTATAGCTTGATAAAAATTCCTTAAAATTTATAAAAAAGTGTGCGGGCTTCACCGGCACAACTCCTTTTGGGAGGAAGGGGGCATTTTAAGGAATTTTTACAAATAACCCACCCGTAATTGGGGTTATTCAGCAATGACAGTTAACTGTGTTCAGTTATAATATAAACAGGCAATGGTTAGAAAATTAGGACTATGTAATGGCTGATGAGGATAAGCCCTTTGAGGCAACGCCCCAGAAACTTCGAAAAGTTAAAAAAGAGGGGCAGGTAGTTAAAAGCAAGGATTTATCAACAGCAATTTCCTTGCTGGTAATGTTTAGTGCAATATATTACATTGCTCCTATCCTGTGGGAGCAGTTTTCAAAGCTGTTTGTGCTGGTGTATGAACAAATTCCCAATGCGACCCTGGAAAAAACCGGATATTTTTATATTTTCTTCCTGGCAATATTGCCTACTCTGCTGATAATCGGCCCTATACTTCTTCTCGCGTTTTTAACAGCAATAGCCGGTGATTTTATCCAGGTAGGCCCCTTAATTTCCACAAAAACAATCGAACCCAAATTCTCCAAGCTTAACCCTGCTTCAGGCTTTAAGAATATATTTTTCAACGTAAAAACCTACTTTGAACTTGCCAAAAACATAATAAAAGTTTTGATCCTGGGCGCTATTGCATTTTTCACTTTCAAAGACCACATCCCCGCACTGCTTACCCTGTGCGCAATGGAAAATACTTTTGCTATCCTGTATAAATTCGGGCAAATGATAATTGACTTCGTAATAAAAGCAGGGCTTATTTTTCTTGTAATTGCAGGGGTTGATTACCTGTTTACCAGGTGGAAATTCTTAAAAGACCAGAAAATGTCTTTCAAGGAAATTAAAGATGAATATAAAAATACAGAAGGCGACCCGCACATGAAGTCGGCTTTAAGGCAAAAACGTATGCAGATGCTTCAGCAAACAATGCTTGAAGCTGTACCGGGGGCTGATTTTATAACTACAAACCCCACTCACGTAGCAGTTGCCGTAAAATATAATGTAGAGGAAATGAATGCTCCGGTGGTGCTTGCAAAAGGGACAGAACTATTCGCAAAAAAAATTGTTGATATTGCAAAACAATACAATATCCCGGTAATTGAAAACCCGCCGGTTGCCCGCGCACTTTTTAGGTTCGTGGATGTTAACAGGGAAATTCCACCGGAATTATACAAAGCAGTGGCGGAAATTCTATTATTTGTATATAATCTACATAAGAAAGACAAGTCCGAGAAAAACACGGCTTCATAATTTATCAGGAAAGTTAACAATTCTGTGCATAGTAGAGTTAAAGATTATATAGACATAGTCGAGAAAGTTGCGCGCATTGAGCAAAAGCGTATACCTAACCATATGGTCGAGCATGAAGAACTGGTTAGTATAGGTATTATTGCTGTTCAGGCGCTGATTAAAAATAAAAGCAAAGAAGAGCTGGAAAAGTACAATAAGTCTTATATAGGCACAGCAGTAAGATGGGCCATTAGAAATGAATTAAGAAACCGCTATAAATGGTATTCTTATAAACATGGAGATAAGCCTGAAGGAGAAGAAGAAGGTTCAACAGGTATTGATGCGACCCCTGAAAAGCTCAGGGAAGGGATTTACGGCACAATTCTCTCTATTGACAGTATTGCCGAATCATCTGATAATGACTCCCCGTTTGACTTCCTGAAAGACGGATCGGCTCTTCCTGAAGAACGGCTGGAACTTATCGAGTTAAGCAAGGCAATTAAAAGAGCCATTGCGAGCTTGCCTCCCAAAGAAAGAACAATTGTAGAGTACAGGTTTTACAGAAACCTTCAGATAAAAGATATTGCAAGCCAGGTAGGATTATCCTCATCCAGAATTACCCGGATTGTACAATCAGCCCTAAACAACATCAGAGAATACCTGGTTAGCAACGATCACATCTAGTACTCTGTTAAATTAATTTTGTCCGTCATCCTGAGCCCACCCCACCCATGGTGGGGGGTGGCCGAAGGATCTCAGGTAATGAGATTCTTCGCC
>JANQEB010000256.1 GCA_028278605.1 Candidatus Gastranaerophilales bacterium | reverse complement strand
TTAGACCTTGAGATCCTTCGACACAGCTCGCAGAGCGAGCTGGCTCAGGATGACGTAAAATACAAAACAGATGTAAAAACTTTTTGTTTGTTCCTTAATAGACAATAGTTCTGACTAAATAGACCCCGCATCAGGTGCGGGGGGACACTTACGTAAAAACGTAAAAACTTTTTCAACCTCCCTTAGATTTTGAGATAATTTCACCTGGCTATTGCAGGGTTTTACGTATTTCGTGATTCAGGTTAAATAAATATTAAGTGAAAATAATATTCACATTTAATTTTCTGAACTTTCCCTGGTGAACCTTACATTCTTGAAAAACTCATCAACCACAAGCTGGTTGTATTTTTCAGAACTATTAAACGATAAAATCAGGTTATTCTTATTTTTTGCCGGATTTTTCACAACACCGACAACTGCCCTGTACTTCCCGGAAGGCACATTTTGCTTTCCGGCCAGGATAAACTCCGCTTCCAGGCAAGGAATTGTCTGGTTAAATGCGTTGTAAGCTTGTTTTTGTTTTACATCCATAACATCAATTTTTATTTTGTCATTATTTGCCTGTGAAAGATATTTTTTGATTTTTCTCTCCAATGCGCCGTCCATAAGATCTTTCCGGTCAACCGTTGTTACCCAGCCCGGATCAACTACGGCCATAACCTGGTTATTTTCGGAGTATTCAGTGATAACAGCATTAATTCCGGTCATATCAATTGCTTTTGTAACAGCATATCCGGCAGGAACAGCCGAAAGGTCAACTAATTTTTTCGCCCTTAGTTTTAATTGTTCCTGCGTAGGGTTAAACTGGGCCTGCATTTCGTTTTTCAGGTAAACATATCCGCCGTAAAAAATTCCTGTAATAATTGCCAGGCCAATAATAGCTGCCGCACAGGCAATAAGTATTTTATTCAAACAACCTTTAAACATTGCTCTATCCCTTATATCAAGCTTTCAATACCGGTTTTCTTGCAGCTGCAACCTCGTCCACCCTGGAAACCGGGGTTTTGACACGCGAATCTAAGACCCGGTCAGGACTTTCCTTTATTTCCCCGGCTATTTGCTTCATTACGTTTATAAAGTTATCAAGAGTTTCGAGAGACTCGGTTTCTGTGGGCTCAATCATCATGGACTCGGAAACTATCATCGGGAAGTATACGGTTGGTGGGTGAATGTCAAAATCCATAAGCCTTTTTGCGATTGCCATGGTGTTAACACCCTGTTCCTTTTGGAAATCACCTGACAGTACAAACTCGTGCATACAAGGCAGGTCAAAAGGCAGTTTATAGTCCTCCTTAAGCTTTTCTTTCAGGTAATTCGCATTAAGAACAGCGTCCTGGCTTGCCTTTTTAAGGCCATCTTTACCCATCATCAGGATATATGTGTATGCCCTTACAAAAATTCCGAAATTTCCATAATATGGCTTGATTTTACCTATAGTATTTTTATAATCATAGTCAAAATAATACTTTTCACCGTTGAACCCTACCAGGGGAACCGGCAGGTAATCAGCAAGTTCCTTGCTAACCCCGACCGGGCCTGAACCGGGACCTCCGCCGCCATGCGGGGTTGAAAACGTCTTGTGCAGGTTAACATGTACTATGTCAAAACCCATAAGCCCCGGGGTTGTAATACCCATGACCGCATTCAGGTTAGCGCCGTCGTAGTACAGCAGAATCCCGTTTTCCTTTGCAATTTTTGATATTTCAAGGATATCTTCCTCAAAAATTCCCAGGGTATTAGGGTTAGTCATCATTATTGCGGCTATGTCATTGCTAATCAGGCGTTTTAATTCATCTAAATCAACTTGGCCCCTTGAGTTGGAATTAACTTTAACCACCTCATACCCACACATCATTGCAGAAGCCGGGTTTGTGCCATGGGCAGAGTCAGGGATTATAATTTTTGTGCGGTTTTCACCTTTGTCTTCAAAATACTTTTTAACTATGAGCATACCGGCAAACTCGCCATGCGCCCCTGCTGCGGGCTGAAGCGACACTTTGTGCATGCCTGTGATTTCAGCCAGGGCGGTCTGCAGTTCATACATCAATTCCATTGTTCCCTGCGAATAATCCTCGCCCTGCTCAGGATGCGTTTCTGCAAAACCTTCAAGCGCAGCCAGCTGTTCATTGATCTTCGGGTTGTATTTCATTGTGCAGGATCCAAGAGGGTAGAAAGTTGTGTCCACAGAGAAGTTCTGACGGGAAAGGTTGATGAAGTATCTTATTACATCAAGCTCGGTTAACTCCGGTAAGTTAAGATCATCCTGCCTCAGGCAATTCTCAGGGACTAATTCCTGAAGAGGTATATCTTCCAACCCTGAGCCTGAAAATTTTATTCCTCTTTTTGCTTTGACACTGTTTTTATAGATTGTCTTTTCCATAGGTTTAAGTATAGCATAAGCAGGTTATAGGGTAGTGGTATAAAAAAACGTGATTTGTACCATCTTTAAAAAAGAATCAGGCTAATCCACATTACCAGCATGCCGGAAGTTACCCCAAGTATTTCAATATGCCCGTTACCATACTCTTTTGCCATAGGCAAAAGTTCGTCAAACGAAATATAGATCATTATTCCCGCAACCAGCGCAAATAAAATTCCAAATGTAAGCTCGTTAAACACTTCCCTTAACAGAAAATATCCTATAATTGCGCCAACCGGTTCTGCCAGGCCTGAATATGTGGCTGTCAAAAAAGCTTTTTTCCTGTCATTGGTAGCATTATAAATCGGCAGGGCAATTGCGATTCCCTCCGGGATATTATGAATGGCAATAGCGGCCGCAATAGATAAACCCAGGGTTACATCTGACATTCCTGCCATAAAAGTAGCCAGGCCCTCAGGGAAGTTATGCATAGCAATAGCTATGGCCACGAAAATTCCCATTCTTTGGAGTTTTTCCCGGCTGTCAATAGACATATTGTCCTGGTTTATCTTTTCCGGCAGGAGTTTATCCACACCTGCTGCCAGCAATATACCAAAAAAAAAGGAAATAATAGTTAACCATTCTCCCTGGGTTTCTCCTAAATAGGCTTTTAAAGAATCACTTGCTTTACCGTTAATTTCCACAAGGGAAACATAGATCATGATTCCCGCGGAAAAGCCTAAACCAAGGGCAAGAAGGTTCATGTTGTCTCGTTTTATGAAAAACGCAAGCAATCCTCCAATTGAAGTACTGATTCCGGCAAATATAGTAAGGGATATAGCAAAAATAAAATTGTTTTCCATTATAAGCAAACCGTTTTAAATCATATCAATTCTTCTTTGATGCCGTCCGCCTTCAAATTCAGTTTCCAACCATACTTTAATGATTTCAGCGGCAAGGTCTTCTCCTATTACTCTTCCGCCCAGAGTCAGAATATTTGCGTCGTTGTGTAAACGGCTCATTTTTGCGCAGTATAGCTCATTACAGTTTGCTGCCCTGATTCCTGCAATTTTGTTTGCGCTCATAGCCACGCCAACCCCTGAACCGCATATAATAATT
The DNA here is from genome assembly GCA_028278605.1 of Candidatus Gastranaerophilales bacterium. Classification (GTDB taxonomy): domain Bacteria; phylum Cyanobacteriota; class Vampirovibrionia; order Gastranaerophilales; family UBA9971; genus JANQEB01. The sequence goes on along the minus strand of JANQEB010000256.1, from coordinate 1,857 downwards.
CCCCTGTCAAACTTCCCGTCAGCAACGGAAGCAGCAACTCCCTTAGCTATGATCGGGTAGTCCACCGGTGTTTTATCAAAAGTGCCCATATCATAATATTCCAGCTTAATTGGTTCAATCGTTTGTTTTACTTTTTCTTTAAGTTCAAATCCGGCATGGTCAGAGCCTATTACTATTTTTAAGTTTTTCATTTTACTTCCTTTTATTCAATCTCTATATCAATCGCGCCCTGTCTTAATACTTTTATTGTATTATCTGAACCAACAGATACAACTGTAGATTCCTTTCCGTGTGAAGTAAAGCCATAATCATTAAGGACATAGTCAACAGAGCTTCCCAGGGATTTTATAACATCATCTTTGCCGGAAACTGAACCTTGCCCGGAAATATTTGCACTGGTTGTAGCCAGTACCCGGTTTTCTGCTGCTTTTTCCAACAACTCAATAAACACCGGATGTTCAGGGATCCTGATTCCCACTGTGTCAAAGCCGGATGTAATATAATCCGGGGTTTTTGCGCTTTTTTTTATCACTACAGTCAACGGACCGGGAAAATATTTTTTTATAAGCTCCTCTGCTTTAGGCGGCGGGGTTTCTACATAAGGAAGCAGGAATTCCATACTGCTTCCCAGAAGTATCAGGGGTTTATGTTTTTCCCTTGATTTTATGAGGTAAATTTTCTCCACAGCCTGCGGTTTTTCCACTATGCAGCCTATACCCCATACCGTATCAGTGGGGAATGCGATTACACCGTCGCTTTTCAGGACGCCAGATATTTTTTGGATTTCTTTATCAGGAATGTTCATTATTGAATTACTCGGATTTTTATAATATATATTGTATGTGAAATAAAATAATAATTAACCTGAATAAAAAAAATGGGGCGTTGGCCCAGGCGAGCGCAGCGGAGCCGATACAAAAGGATCCCAACTGCGCCATAACAAAAAAAATTGAATAAAACGAAAAAAATGGGGCGTTGGCGCAGTTGGTAGCGCGCTTGAATGGCATTCAAGAGGTCACGAGTTCGACTCTCGTACGCTCCAGTTTTTAGTTTAAAAAGCGGCGTTAAGCCGCTTTTTTATTGCAAAATTTGCCGTTGCTTGCGGGACTTTCGGGATTAGGAAAGAAAAAGAGAAGGAGTATCGGAGAATTTTATGGTGTTTTTTAAGGTAAATTTGCGGAAATTCTCAGGTTGCATTTTTCGTGACCGCTTGGGTATGCTTTATACAAAGTTTAATTGCCTTTCCTGTTCCTGCCAGTCAAGAGCTTTAATTTTTAATAGTTTCTGAACAGTCAGATCTGCAGGTTGATAACCATTTAAAATCGCTTCTACTATTCTGGGAGAAAGAATTCTTAACCTTAATGCCTCTTTAATATAGTCGTTATCAGTTAAATTCTCAATTTTTTGGATGTCTTTGCTATGCCGTGCTTTACCTTTATCAATCAACTTATTCCAGTAAAGCTCTCCAACTATTTTTAAGCTGTCTTGAGCCATATCAGCAAATGTAAGCCCTGTTTCAATTGATAAATTATACAATTTTAAAATTTCCGATAATTTTAGCCTGCCAATAACTTCGGTATTTATGTTGCGCTGTTCCAGCTCTTTAATAATGGAATTAAAGACTTTAGTTGTCTCTTGAACTGATGTTATCGTTCTTTGCAGCTTAGTAAAATTATTAAGCCACTCACAAGTTGGTATAATCTTTTGAACCGTTCCAAAAGACTGAATTGCTTTTATATATTCCGGAGTATTAAATTTTTTGGTAGTGGTTAAATTCTTAGTGATAAATTGTAATGTATGATAAAAAGGTGTGTTACAAGGTCGTGCCAGTAATCTGACTTTGAAAAAGCAAGTGTT
>JANQEB010000254.1 GCA_028278605.1 Candidatus Gastranaerophilales bacterium | reverse complement strand
TTCAAACAAATTAATTCAAAAGCTACATAAATAATATTATAGGACTTGATTCTCTATTTATATTTATCCAACAAAATTAATTTAACTGAGTACTACTTATAAATTTTTTCCAGCTTAATTATATGGGTTGGAACCTTCTTCACACGTAATTTTTCGCTTATTCCAACACCTGCCGCCCATAAAACTTCCTTATCCTCAACGAGCAAAGGAATTTCATCGCGGGTATGCTCTGGAATTCCCCTGTTAATAAGGTATTTTTTTAATTTTGTCTTTTCCTGCATACCAAAAGGCCGGATAATATCACCCGGACGTCTTGTCCTTAAAGACAATTCCCCTTTGATTCCGCTTAAATCAGCATAAACAATATTTTTTGACTCTTCCGGGAATTTTTTTGGAATGCCTGCCTGCCATTTTTCTATTATTAAACTTACATTCAGCTCCTGATGAACGGTTTTTCCTGTATAAAGCACAGGAAGAACCGTTTCTGAGGGTTTTGACCTTATATGCTCAATTATTTTTATTTCTTTAGAACTAACAAAAAGCCAGGCATCTTTTGCTATGGAAAAGGTTTTCCCGGATTTTGAACCTGCATGTTCCATTATAAATTTAAAAACTTCTTCAACCCTTTCAAATGTGTATTCAATACTGTTTTTTGCCAAAAAATCCATCAGGATTCTTTTTTTGACGGGTTTTGAAAATTTCAGGAATTCTTCTGTATAAATTAAATCAAAGCCTTTAACAGCTTTTCTCTTTAGTTTATCTGTGTATTCAGCTATAATTTCCCCTGATTCCCCTGATATGATTGAAAGCCTGAGAAGCGCACTGTCTACAGCGTTGTTATAAGTTCTTAATTCCGGCAGGAGACTATGCCTGATCCTGTTCCTGAGATATTTTTCGTCGTAATTGCTGGGGTCATAACCAGGCGAAAGATTATTTTCTTCGCAGTATTTAATGCATTGCTGCCTGCAAACATCCTCAAGAAGAGGCCTGTATATTGCAGGGAAGCCTTCTTGCCCTCTGATTGCAGGGATTCCCGTCAAGCCTTGCAGGCCTGTACCTTTTAAAATCCTGTATAACACAGTTTCTACCTGGTCAGTTTTTGTATGGCCGGTTAAAATAGCAGTCGCGCCTGACTTTTTTGCTGTCCTGTTCAGGAATTCATACCTGCGGTTTCTTGCTTCCTCTTCTGTGTGAGGAAGTTCCGGAGGTAATGTTTCTGTGTAAAATTCAATACCTCTGTCTTCGCAGTAATTTTTAGCCTGTATAGCTTCCTGCATGGACTCTTCAGCGCGCCAGTTATGGTTTAAGTGCCCTGCTGCAAGCTCAAACGTATACTCTTTACTTAATTTATACAAAATATCCAGCAGGCATAATGAGTCCGGCCCTCCTGAAAACGCCGTAAGAAGCTTGTTTTTCCCCTGTAAAAGCCGGTATTTTTGTAAAAAGTCAATTACTTTTTGACTAATTTGTTCAGATATTCTTTCCATGATACGTATACTACTACATAAAAAATTAAAAATTGGTTATATTTAGATTATAAATTATACCGATTTCAATAAATAATCTTAAATAGGTAAAAATCCTTAAAACTGAACAAAATTGGATACTTCTGACAAAATACTGCAAATAATACTGTTTGAACTTCTTTTTAGTAACCCTCAAAAACGAGATTATTCTGAAGGGCTGACTGCTGTTGAACTTGCAAAAAAGTATAATTTTAAGCTGGATATTGTAAAAAAGAAGTTAAAAATTCTTCAGGAAAAAGGAGTTGTAAGAGCAAAAGGCGCAAATCCCAAGTTCTGGATTTTTGATGAGTATAATTTCCAGAGGATAGATGAGGATGACCCGATCCATTACCTGCTTTGCAATACAGAAAATATAGATTTTGACAGCTTCTTTGAATACGGTTAAACAGGGAATTTCAAAGATACAACCGGCGATTCGGGTTAATTACTATAAACAAATTCCCGGTTAAATAAAAAACTAAAGAGCAATTTTTCCCTGCTGTTTGTTTTTATATAAATAAGAGATTTGTGGCTTAAGAGGAAACAGGGGTATAAAAGATGACGGGGAATGAAATCAGAGTTTACAATTCTAAAATTGAAAGCTTGTTAAGAAATGGAGGCATTTTAGCTTATGAAGAATATTTTTATAATTTAAGGGGCAAAATGACAGAAACCCCGGAAGTTGATAGAGTTGTTTTTGTAGACGATTCTTCAGAAGGAAGGCTTACCCCTGAAAACATATTTGATAATTGGACAGCCTTACTTACATTAAGAGAAGATTTCCCTGATAATAACGATCTTTATCAGAAGTGGGCAAGTATGCCTGAAAATCAGGATGGCGACGGAAAGTTTGTCTTGCCTTCTGTAGAAAGTTATCAGGATTATACAGGTTTAAGAGACGGGGTGCCTACTAAAGATGCGCACCCATTTTTTAGGTTTATGATTTCCGGGCAACCTGAAGAGTATGACCTTGCCAGCGGCACAAAATACGATACTAATAGTGATGAATATAAAAAAAGAGTAAAACTTAGCGAAAGGTTTCTTGAGCAAAGAAGAAGAAACAGCACTCCAGATGGTCAATTTAGTCATAATGTAATGCAAGGAGAGACAGATGATTGCCATTTTTTGGCAGGTTTGTTAGCACTAGGCCAAACTGAAGGCGGCCGTGAGGTTTTAGACGAAATTTTAGATGTAGAAGAAGACGGCAGCATAACAATTAATTTTCGTGGATCAGGTGAACAATGCACGGTTAAACCCGATGAATTGCCCGAAGAAGTAGGAGGTAAACTTTTATCCATAGGTGATATTGATTACTTGGCAGCTGAGCATTGTCTAAATGACAACATAGTAAAAAACAAAAATAATCCTTTAGCAAGTTTGGAGACTCAAATAAAACTTACAGAAAGCCCAGAAAACCCAATCGATGCTGGTGGATTTATAAGTGATCCTTCTTTACTTAGATTAATAGGTCAGCAAGTAGAAATGAAAGGAATCTCTCCTAAATCCAAGGCTTTAGCACTTCTGATAAAACTTACAGGTGATCCTGAATTAAAAAGTCTAAGAGATGAAATACTTGTAATGCCTGGCTTAGACGAATTAAGTAAAATGTTTGAAAGCGGAGAAGTTATTGGCGCAACGGCAGGTTACTTAGCACCAGGTAGTGATGATACTGTTAGACATCATCCGAAACTTTTTTCAAATCATTTATATGCTATCCAAAACATTGATACTCAGAATAGGACAGTTACAGTATTAGATCCTAATAACCCCTCTAAACCAATAGTACTTACTGAAGATGAGTATAAGGCAGCTTTTAGTAACGTAGGTTTGATTAAAAATGAAGAATATAGCCAGTCTGCAGCCCTAGCTGCTCTTAATTCACAAGGTATAGGCTTAGAAAGCTTAATGAATATTTTAAAGCAATAAAATATTTCAAGTAAGCATCTTTAGATTCCTTATATAGTAAAATATTTTTGTGGAAGCATAAGAATAAGTAAAAAATGGGCAGGCTTTTTCAGGTAGTTTCAAAACACGCCCCGGCGGGAGACCAGCCAAAAGCAATAGAATCCCTGGCACAAGGGATTTCTGCAGGGTATAAAAACCAGACGCTCCTGGGTGTAACAGGCTCAGGAAAAACGTTTTCCATGGCGCATATTATACAGGAAGTCCAGAGGCCCGCGTTGATAATTGCGCATAACAAAACCCTTGCGGCACAGCTTTATAACGAGATGAAAGAGCTGTTTCCCAACAACGCCGTGGAATATTTTATTAGCTACTATGACTACTACCAGCCGGAAGCCTATATTCCCCGCACTGATACTTATATAGAGAAGTCATCAAGCATAAACGACGAAATTGACAGGCTCAGGCACAGCACTACAAGGAGTCTTTTTGAAAGAAACGACGTTGTAGTAGTTGCCAGTGTAAGCTGTATATATGGCCTGGGCATGCCGGAGAACTATTTCAGGGGTTCCATAAGAATATCAGTCGGCGATATTGTTGAGAGAAACGATATTTTAAGACACCTGGTAGACGTGCATTATGAGAGAAACGACATTGAGCTGGGCAGGGGGAATTTCCGGGCAAGGGGCGATGTTATTGAGATAAAACCCTCTTATGAAAACGTGGTAATAAGGGTTCAGCTGTTTGGCGATGAAATTGAAAAAATTTCCAGAATTGACCCGACAACCGGCCATACAATAGAGGTTTGCGCAGAGACCGTGATTTTCCCTGCTGTACACTATCTTTCCGGTGAAGAAGACCTTGAGGAAACAATTAAGCTTATAAAGCAGGAACTTAAGCAGCGTTTAAACGAATTAAACGGCCAGAACAAGATCCTGGAAGCCCAGAGGCTTCAGCAAAGAACAAATCACGACCTGGAAATGATACGTGAGCTGGGCTACTGTAGCGGAATTGAAAACTATTCCAGGATTTTTGAAAGACGGCCGCCCGGAAGCCCGCCAGCTACTCTTCTTGATTATTTCCCGGATGATTTCCTGCTTTTTATTGATGAATCCCACGTTACGCTTCCGCAAATCAAGGGAATGTACAATGGAGACCGGTCAAGAAAGAATGTTTTAATTGATTACGGTTTCAGGCTGCCGTGCGCAAAGGATAACAGGCCGTTAAAGATTGATGAGTTCTGGGAAAGGATTAACCAGACTGTTTTTGTTTCAGCAACACCGGCAGAATTCGAGCTGGAAACTTCCCAGCAGGTTGTAGAGCAGATTATTCGGCCGACCGGCCTGGTTGATCCCGAAGTTGAGGTACGATCTATACAAAACCAGGTTGATGATCTTATCGGTGAAATCAAGAAAAGGGCTGCTAAAAAAGAAAGAATCCTTGTTACAACACTAACAAAGAAAATGGCGGAAGACCTGACTGACTACCTGCTTCAGCTGGGCATAAGGGTGCGCTATCTTCACAGCGGAATCCAGTCAATTGAACGTGTTGAGATACTTAGAGACCTCAGGACAGGCGAATTTGATGTTTTAATCGGGGTTAACCTCCTAAGAGAGGGGCTTGATCTTCCTGAGGTTACCCTGGTTGCAATTATGGACGCGGATAAAGAAGGTTTCCTGCGTTCAGAAACCAGCCTGGTCCAGACTATAGGCCGGGCTGCAAGGAACGCATGCGGAAAAGTGATTATGTACGCTGATAAAATTACCGGAAGTATTCATAAAGCAACGGATGAAACTCAAAGAAGACGATTAATCCAGATGGAATACAATAAAAAATACAATATAACTCCAAAGACCATAATTAAACCCCTGTCTAACAACCTTCTTGACCTGGTAAGCTCATTCAGGAACCTTGAGGACGTGGTTGCTGAAAAACTGGTGGAATACGATGTTCAAATCAAGGATCTTCCCAAAGTCATAGAAAAAATGGAAAAAGAAATGCATTCCGCGGCTAATATCCTGGATTTTGAAAAAGCAGCCCAAATCAGGGATAAGCTAAAAGAACTTCGCGAAATGCATAAGGCTGCCCTGAAAAAATAATTTTATACATCATTCAAAGGGTGTAATTTCAAAATAGAATAAATAAAATAAAAATAAGCTCAGAAATAATTATTGAAACTTAATTAAAATGAAAAATTACGTTCTCTTAACCCTGCTGTTAATCATTACTGTAATGTTCAATACCGGCTGCGGTCCAGGCCATAAAGATGAAAAGATCAAGCAAGTCCGCTCTGTTAAATATAAGAACGGTACTATCATGATTAAAGAAAGTGATGAATATGCTGAGGATAATACAGCCCTGTTTGACCCGGGAGATGTCCAGGATGTTAAGGTAGGCCCGGAAACCATTCAGTTTGGGCCTGAGAATGAGTTTTAAGGAACAAACAAAAAGTTTTTACATCTGTTTTGTATTTTACGTCATCCTGAGCCAGCTCGCCCTGCGAGCTGTGTCGAAGGATCTCAAGGTCTAA
>JANQEB010000218.1 GCA_028278605.1 Candidatus Gastranaerophilales bacterium | reverse complement strand
TTATGGAATTTCTAAAAATCCCCACCACTCCCACCCTTAGTGGAATGTAAAGGGCTTCGCCCTTTACGAATCCTGATAGATTTTTAGAAATTCCATCCGACTATCATTAGTTTTTAGCTAACTGGCGACTCGGGTTAATCATCTTTTGACTTAATCGGCTTAATTACTATATTACCATTTTCTAAAAATAGTTGAACAGGATCCTCTTCAGGGTTTATCCCGAGTATTTGCAAGACACTTGAAGGAATAACCACACACCAGCTGTTTCCGCTTCGTAAAAACTTTTTTTCTATCATTTTTGTAACCTTATATGTACATTGTAAGTACATAAGTATCATATTTTATTTATACTTAATACTTTACTTTTGTAATTACTTAAGTATTTACAAAATTTCGTTATTTATATATAATGACGTATGTAATTATAATTAAGGGTAATAAATATGACGGAAAAGGAACGTTTACAACACATTGAAAGAGAACTTAAAGCTACAATAAAAGAGTTAACTCCTATGTTAAATGAACTATTTTTCTTAAATGAATGCCTAAAAGACTTAACAGGAGTGTGTATTGGAAAAGACCCCGAACATATTTAACTTGAGTTAACTATAGCTTGATAAAAACGATCATGGATAAATGCTTACATTACATCTGAAACAGGATCCCGGTTTATGCACTCAACTGCCCTGCCGGCAGTCTTAACAAGCTCAGGATTGACGTTGGGAATCACGGTTAGCTGGCGAAGCACGTCTATTGTCCTTTTAAATATCCTTACAAGGTCGCCTTCGCTGATATCAGACCCTGTAACCAACTCTTCCCAGTCAGTTCCAAGAGCCCATTGCTCTATAAAAGCCGAGTAATCAGGGCTAAGGTTTATAGTAACGTTTACATTGTACTCCTGCTGAAGACGCCAGAGCTTTCTCATAAAGTCCTGGCATTCAAAGAGGGTTTTTCGCACCTTCTTGCCGGTCTTATATTTAGGGTAAAAGTTAGTCCTGGCCTCTTCTGTAACCATAGCGCAAATTATAGCGGCAAGCTCCGCACAGGAAAGCTCATCTAAAAGCCCTCTTGTAATAAGTTCAACAAAGAAAATCTCGTTTTCAACACGCGCAGCTGCTGTCATTAAACCTTTTTGCGTTGGGAAATTGTCTTCTAAATGCCCTGTCATTTCAGCGACTTTCATTAAGTTCAAAAACTGGCGCCAGTAAATGTCTTTCTCGTATTCAATGGCCTCTTTAATGCGCCTGTACTTCCTTTCAAAGCGAGGAAGTATCTCAAGGTCCCTTATGTGCTTTTTATAGCTTTTACAAATATCACATTTTGACTGTTTAACCTTGTTTTCAAGCTCTTTTGTTTTTTGCCCGTATTCCTCAACTTCAGGCGCAAAGGGGAAACCCCTTTGCGCAGCCTGCTTTTTCAGGGTCTTAAATGTCTTTCTGTACTGGATATAAAGGTTTTTATGCTTGTTGTATTCTGTTACATCACTGGCTGTCAAAGAATACGGACATTTAAAGTGCGTGATATCCCCGATAACATGCTCAATTCTTTCCAGCTCTGTATTCAAAGGCCTTAACCTCTCTACAGAAGAGTAGTATCCAAAGCTCTTAAGTATTAATTCCCTTGCTTCTTCAATGGTGAATCTCTGAAGGAGGTTCATTACCATTGAATACCTGGGTGTAAACTTGCTCTCCAGCGGATTAGCAGTAGAGGAAGCCAGTTCTGCTATTTCTTCAGGGTGATGGTAAGCGTCTCCAATGGTTACTACATAGCCAACTTCGTCCATGCCACGCCTTCCCGCGCGGCCTGACATCTGCAAAAACTCGCTGGGAGTCAGAACCCTATGTCCTTCATCTGATCTTTTGCTTATAGAGCTGATTATTGTCGCTCTTGCCGGCATGTTTATGCCGGCAGCAAGGGTTTCTGTGGCAAAAACCACTTTTATGAGTCCCTGCTGGAAAAGCTTTTCAATCAGGCCTTTCCAGCCAGGCAAAAGACCGGCATGGTGAGCTGCAACACCATGATAAAGGTACTCAATCTGCTTGCTTCTTGCTATATATGGGTTATCAACTATGTACTCGTCAATTATCTGCGAAAGCCTTCTTTCCTCAAAGTTATTAAGCAATTTTAGCTTTGTACAGTCCTCAATATAAGAGTTACAGCGTTTCCTGCTGAAAGCAAAGTAAATAGCAGGCAGCATATCCTTTTCATTAAGGATTTTTATCAGCTTAACATGTATTTTTTCAGTTTTTTGAGAAGTTTTTATGTAGCGCCTGTGTCTTTTTTCAGGTTTTATTTTCTTATTAAGCACTCCATCAGAGGAAAACAGGGGTAAAATCCTGTTATCACACGAATCAGAATAGTAAAAATGCCTTAATGGGACCGGCCTGAAATCACTGTCTACAAGGTAAGTTTCCCCGTGAACCTCGTTAATCCAGTCTGTGAGTTCAACAGCGTTTGCTATGGTAGCAGAAAGCGCAATTATATTAATGTATCCAGGACAGTAAATTATGCTCTCTTCCCACACAGTACCTCTTTGCTCGTCGTTCATGTAGTGAACTTCATCAAGCACAATAAAATTTACATTTTTTAAGTTCTCTTCTACCTTGCCCAGGGTGGTTCCATAGAGCATGTTCCTGAAAACCTCGGTGGTCATTACCACAATCTGAGCATCCCTGTTAATTGAAATATCACCTGTTAAAAGCCCGACTTTTTCCTCGCCGTATGCCTGGCCAAAGTCATGGAACTTTTGATTACTCAAAGCTTTAAGCGGGGTGGTATAAAACAGCCTTTTACCATCTTTAAGAGCTTTCATTATAGCGTATTCAGCAATAACAGTTTTTCCTGCTCCTGTAGGGGCGCACACTACAACGTTTTTATTTTTGTTTATGCACGATATAGCTTCAACCTGGAAGTCATCAAGTTGAAACTTAAACCCGTAATTTTCCTGCTCTGTGTCGGTCATAATGCCCCCGGCGTCAAAAGCAATGCAACGCTTAAGCCTTTCAATAATCACTCATAGCTTCGGCGCTGAATTAAATTCCACGACGGTAGCTATAAATTATAGGATAGCAGATTTATCACCTCACACAAAATATTAATATATATTAGGGGGAAGTTTGCTTTTGATTGATACTTTCAGCTTCTTTTATCTCTTCAAGCATTGCTATTATTAGCTTTAAGTAATTTATAGCTGAATCAAGCACTTTAATTAAGTCATTTTTGCAGGTTTTACATATTTCTTTTTTCATATCTTTCTCTTTTAGCAAATGAATACCAGTTATTAACTATTATTTATTTACTAATAGCAGTTAGATAATCATTTGTCAAACTTTTATAATTACTAATTATGAACAAAAATACTGATTTAGAAAAAAGATTTGGCTCAAAGCTCTGCTATATAAGAAAACAAAGAAAGTTTTCACAGATGAAATTAGCTGAAATAACAGGCTTAAACTTTAATTATATAGGGCAAATAGAAAGAGCAGAAGCAAATGTTACGATTAAAACCATAAAATTACTGGCTGATGCTCTTGATGTAGAGGTTAAAGAGCTCTTTGATTTCAGCTTTTAGTACAATCACTAGCGGCTTAAGCAAAAATTTTTCTAAAAACGCTCATCGTACTTGACTATGCCAATACTGCTTACTTTCCGGTACTTAGTACTCACTACAAATATAAAATTATCATAAACATAGAAATCATAATCATCATCAAGCTTTTCAATCTCTGGCGAAGCTTTGATGCTGTTAACCAGCGGTTCCAGCTCAGGGTTTACAGGAACAAGGCTTACCCAGGTTAACAAACCGTTTTCAAAACGCAGAACCGCGCTTTTATATCTATATTGCGCCTCTGCAAGCTCTTCTGTAAGCGTATAAGAAGAGTTTACGTCAAAATCGTCTTCCATATAGGGAAGCAGGTTGGGAAAGTCCTTTATAAAGTCCTGCTCGGTAGTAACCCCGGGTTTTATGCCCGGAAACACCTGGAAAAACTTGCCTTTTGCTGAACTTGCAACCCGGTTGTTTTGCGCGTTTTCATAGGCAGAAGTGTCTATATCAAAGATTGTAATGCTTTTTGCAAGGGTATGCTCTTTGTTAGTAGATATATTAAAGGTATCATAGTTGAAATAGTCAACTTCATCGCTGTAATCTGAGTCAATAAACCTTGGGAAGCCATATATAGTGATTAATTCATCCATCTCGATTTTCTTGTTAAGCACAAATTCAATCCAGTCAAGGGTCCCGCTCCTGAACCCGAGGTTAACTTCCTTGAAAACATTTGTCTTTTCAGGTTCTGTGCCAATTATTTTTGTTTCATGGTCTATGTCATAGACCTCTACCTCAGGGCAAAGATTCATTGCTTCCTCAACTGTGGTTCTTTGAAACTCAAGATTTCCCGGCAAATAGGAATTTATCTTTTTCCAGTCCGGGGTTTCATCGGGAAATGTGTATGAACAGCAAAAAATTATGGCTAAAAACAGATAAAATGTGGATAAAAACTTCTTCATTTTGGATGAAAACCTTATAAAAACAGAGATTTTCCGTTTATTTTTTAGTACAAATTTTTACTTTTTAAAAGTATTATGCTTAATTTTAGCAAAATTTATAAACCTTTAGAAAAATGATTTTTTTAAAAAAAGTATAAAAATGTTGGTAGTGGTATTTTTTGACGTGGCGTCATTTGCGAAGCAGGAATAAAAAAACGGAAACGATTTAGTTTTTGATGCGAAGCAGGTGTTCGCGAGAACTCATTTTCGTTTTTGTAATTCATTTTCATTGTGAGGAGTGAAACGATACTTCGGCTTCGCTCAGCACAGGCTCCGCAATCCACTTGAGTCTAAGTAGGTAATAAAAAATTTTTATTCATTTCGTCATTCTGAGCGAAGCGAAGAATCTCATCGTTTTAGACCTTGAGATCCTTCGCCCGTCCCGCCTATGGCGGGAGGCGGCTCAGGATGACGTAAATACAAAACAGATGTAAAACTTTTTCGCCCTTCCTTACCTGGTGATGGATTGCTTCGTCCGCCCCGCACGTGGCGGGTACCGGGCTCGCAATAACAAATCACGTATTTTTATACCACTACCCCGGATTTTACTCTTTTGAACCAAACTAACTCATTTTAGTATATTAAAAATTTTGCGGTTGACTATATAGTAAATATAATATATAGTATATTTACTATATTTAATTTGTTCGGATAGTGATTAATGAAAGATGAATTAAATAACTCTGTGGACATATTAAAGGCTTTGGCGCATCCAATAAGGCTTGCAATTGTTATAGGGCTATCAGAAAGTTATGGATGTAATGTTAATAAAATGGCGGATAATCTGAACGTTTCCCAGCCTATTATTTCCCAGCAGTTAAATATTTTAAAAAAAGCCGGGATAATTAACGGCTACAGAAACGGTAATCAAATTTGCTATAAAGTCGAGAATGAAAAAGCAAAAAAAATAGCTAAAGAATTGAGCAGTTAGGAGCTTCGTATGTGGAAAGTACTGGGAAAGATTAATAAGAATTTGATAATTTCAATACCTGTATTAATGATAATGGGCTTTATTTATGGAATTTCTTTTGATTCAGTGAATTTGAAGAACTTAATCATACCTTTTACATTTTTAATGGTTTATCCGATGATGGTTAACTTAAAAATAGATAAAGTCTTTAGATTCGATGGGCATAAAGTTCAGCTTTTAACACAGTTTATAAACTTTGCAATAGTTCCTTTCCTGGCTTTTTTTATAGGCAAACTGTTTTTTGCAAACAATCAATACATTGCTCTTGGGCTTTTACTTGCTGCTTTACTCCCTACAAGCGGAATGACTATCTCCTGGACAGTATTTGCTAAAGGAAATCTTGAAGCAGCGGTTAAAATGACTGTAATAGGTTTAACACTCGGCTCTATTGCAACCCCTTTTTATATCAAATGGCTTATGGGCGCAGAAATAGATGTAAATTTGGCTGAAATTTTTAAGCAAATAATAATAATTGTATTTATCCCAATGATATTGGGATATTTTACACAACGTGGCATCATTAAAAAAACAGGGCAGGAAGAGTTTAAAAAATCTATAGCTCCCAGGTTCTCAAGTTTATCCACAATAGGGGTTCTTGGGATAGTATTTGTTGCGATTGCCCTAAAAGCACAGGCAATTGCGTCTAATCCTTATCAGCTATTGATGCTTTTAGTGCCAATTATAATTTTGTATTTGTTTAATTTTTCACTTAGTACACTTGCCGGCAAAGTTTTTCTTCCAAGGGAAGATGCCATAGCGTTAGTTTACGGCACAGTTATGAGAAACCTTTCCATAGCTCTTGCAATTGCAATTAATGCATTTGGTGAGCACGGAGCTGAAATTGCATTAATAATAAGCGCTGCATATATTGTTCAAGTTCAATCAGCTGCCTTGTATGTAAAATTTACGGATAAGATTTTCAAATAAAGGAATATAAATAACTCGAATCTCTAATTGCATACATGCAACATTTGCCAAAACCCACCCATGAATGAGCTACTGCCTTAGCTCCCGCGCACAGCCACCATAAAGGTGGAAAAGAGGCTCCGTCGCGAAATGCGGACAGCGCCGCCTGCTTCGCTGCTAAAATGCGGACAGCGCCGCCTGCTTCGCTGCTAAAATGCGGACAGCGCCGCCTGCTTCGCTGC
>JANQEB010000217.1 GCA_028278605.1 Candidatus Gastranaerophilales bacterium | reverse complement strand
TTATGGAATTTCTAAAAATCCCCACCACTCCCACCCTTAGTGGAATGTAAAGGGCTTCGCCCTTTACGAATCCTGATAGATTTTTAGAAATTCCATCCGGCTATCATTAGTTTTTAGCTAATTGGCGACTCAGGTTATTTAAGTATGTAATTTAATATTGCTCTTACACCTGAACCTGTAGCTCCTTTGGGGAGTTCCTTGATTTCCTTGTCAATGTAAGCGGTTCCTGCAATATCAATGTGGGCCCATCTTTTCTTATCCACAAATTCCTGCAGGAAAATCCCCGCGGTAGAAGCCCCTGCATACTTGCCCCCGGTGTTTTTAATATCAGCAATATCGCTTTTTATATCGTCTTTAAAGTCATCATACAGCGGTAACTGCCAGAACCTTTCCCCGCCTGCCCCAGCAGCGTCAATTAAAGCATCGATAAATTCCTGGTCATTACCCATGATTCCCGCGGCATACTGCCCCAGAGCAACCACACAGGCCCCGGTAAGCGTCGCCATATCAACGATCTCGTCAACATCAAGCTTAACCGCATAATAAAGGGCATCAGCCAGGGTTAACCTGCCTTCAGCGTCGGTGTTATCGACCTCAATGGTTTTACCGTTCATTGCTGTAAGCACATCACCGGGTTTATAAGCGCTTGCTCCCGGCATGTTTTCACATGCCGCAATTATCCCGTGGACCTCCACATCCGGCTTAAGCTCTGCTATGGCTTTCATAATACCTATAGTCGCCGCGGAACCCGACATATCCTCTTTCATCATCCTCATGGCTGCCGGGGGTTTAAGGTCAAGCCCGCCGCTGTCAAAGGTTATGCCTTTGCCGACCACCGCAATTTTTTTCCCGGCTTTGCCTGAAGGTGTATATTTCATGTGGATGAACTTAGGAGGCTGCGAACTGCCGTATGAAACCGCCAGATAAGTATTCATCCCCATTTTTTGCGCTTCGTCTTTTTCTATAACCCTTGTTTCCAGGCCTTCAATTGCTAAAGCTTCTTCAGCAAGCTTTGCAGGGGTTGCAGCGCATGCCGGTTCATAAACCAGGTCTCTTGCCTTGTTTGTCCCGTTTGCTATGATTACTCCTTTTTCAATTCCCTGACGGACCCCCTCCTGTTTATCCTCATCAAACTCAACTATTTCAAGGGTTTTGAGTGTTTTCTTTTTATCATCATCTTCTTTTTTGGACTTATACTTGTCAAAATCATAAATCCCCAGTAAAGAACCCTCAGCAATCATCTGCGCGCATTGTGAGGCTTCAAGCCCGGCAGTGCCGGCCCCATGCAAAATTGTGCATACTGTTTTTGCTTTTAAGCCCCTGGTTTTTCTTATTACTTTTGAGGAAATCTCTCTTATTTTATTTAAATTAAAATCCTCCGGCTTGCCCAGCCCGACAAGAAGAACCTTGTCAGCAGGGATTTTGCCGTGTGTCGGCAGCACATAGGTTTCATTTAATTTACCTTTAAAACCCTCTTTTTTAATTACATAAGCGGAAATTAAATTATCCAGCGCTTTATCAACGGCTCCTGTCGCGCCTCCTGGGGTTTTAACCTTTTCAAAAAGGTTAACTACAAGGACATCGCACTCAACTTCAGTCAGGGAAGCTTTTTTAAACTTAATTTCCATTTTTTCCTCGCTTTTTAAACAAAATTTTAACTCTTATTATAAGTATAAGATGATTACTTAATTTTATGGGAAGTGTTAAGATTTTGAAATAATATATTAGTGTAGTAAAGCGACTATTAAATCTGACCCGATGACTAAATCACAGCCAATCGAAAAATACACTTATAGACCGGCTATGAGAAACCCGGACCCAATCCCGTTATGGTTTTGCTTTCCGTCAACTTACATGGTGGGGATGTGTTCTCTTGGCTATCTTTACCTGTTCAGGCTTTTTGATGAAAACCCGGATGTTTTGCCGGAAAGGATATTCACAGATACGCAAAAAACCTTTCATAACCCTGAGGATATTGAGTTAATGGGGTTCTCATTTTCCTTTGAACTTGATTTTATCGGGCTTTTTAAAACACTTGAAAAGTATAATATTCCTAAAAGGTCAGCTGACAGAACAGATGATCATCCGCTGATTTTTGGGGGCGGCCCGGTTATGACAGCTAATCCTGAGCCGTTTGCCGATTTTTTCGACTTTATTATTATCGGGGAAGGCGAGGAAATCGCAGGCGAGATAATTCAGGCCTATAAAGAGGTCAGGGAAGTAAAAGACAGGAAAAGCAAACTAATAAGGCTCTCACAGATTGAAGGAATCTATGTACCTTCGCTGTATGAGCCGGAATATAATCCTGATAAAACTATCAGGCATTATAAAAAGCTGGCAGTCCAGGCTCATGACCGGATTAAAAAAAGATACATAAAACAGCTTGAAAAGTGTGTTTCAACCCCGATAGTCGCGCAAAAATCGGTTTTTCCCGACATGTTTATGATAGAAACTTCAAGGGGATGCCCAAAGCGCTGTAGCTTCTGTATAGCCAGCTATCTTACACTTCCTGCAAGATACCCGCTTTTTGAGTCAATTAAAAACGCAATAGACCGGGGGCTTGAACATTCAAACAAGCTGGGGTTCCTGGGGGCGTTAATTACCGAGCATCCTGGTTTTGATAAAATCTGCAAGTATGTTTTGGAAAAAAGAGCGGAAAAAGAGTTTGAAATTTCGGTTTCATCTCTCAGGGTTGATACAATAACGCCTTTAGTCATAGAAACCCTGGTAAAATGCGGGCAAAAACAATGCACAATTGCTATAGAAGCCGGGACTGACAGGCTTAGAAAAACCGTAAATAAAAACCTGTCCGAAGAATCAATTTTTGAAGGAGTGAGAATTGCCCATGAAAATGGGCTTAAGGGCCTGAAAGTATACGGGATGATCGGGCTTCCCACTGAAACCGACGAGGACATAGAAAAACTTGCGGACCTGATGATCAGGCTAAAAGAGGCAAACAAGGGTTTTAACCTGGCTTTAAGCGTGAGTTCTTTTGTGGCAAAAGCCCAGACACCTCTTCAGTGGGCGCAAAGACCTTCAAGCCGGCAACTTGAAGAGAAAAATAATTACCTCAGAAAACAACTAAACACCCACAAAGTCCAGTATAAGCCCACAAGCATTAAATGGGACTATATCCAGGCGTTTTTATCACGCGGGGACAGGCGGCTCTCGGTTTTGCTGGAAAAAGTCCACGGGCTGGGCGGAAGCATAGGAAGCTGGAACAGGGCTTACAGGGAACTGGTCAAAGACGAATTAATTGATATACCGGATTTTGACTGGTACGGACTAAGACAAAGACCTTATGATGAGGTTCTTCCATGGGACCATATCAACACAGGCATCAGCAAGGAAAAGCTGGTTCAGGAAGCTCAAAGTGTTTTTGCCCGGCAATAATTAATCTCAATTTTTTATTTAAATGATATGAAAAAGGCGCGCGGCTCTGCGTTAGCGGGAGCATAGCCTCATTCATGCCGCCGCGCGCCCTCCTCTGGGGCGGGCTGGGAGGGCGTTTTAAGGAATTTTTAAAA
>JANQEB010000244.1 GCA_028278605.1 Candidatus Gastranaerophilales bacterium | reverse complement strand
AATACCATCACTGTTAGAATCAAGGTCAGCAAGAGCGTCAAAACTGGATGTTGCGGTTTCACCGTTGTTTTTAACATAGTATTCACTGAAAAGCTCACTACCGTCGTCAATGTATCCGTTTTCGTTCTTGTCTATAACGAGCACACCATCATCAGCACCGGCAAATGCTGTTTTTTCCGCAAAACCATTTTTGTCCAGATCAAAATAAGCCCCATTCTCTACAGAGGTAAGCTCTATCCCGTCAAAATCAAGGTCAACTACCAGCGGGTCAGCCGGGTTAGCCTGTTTCCACATATTGTATATTGCAAGTTGTGATTTATATGAGTCTATTTCTTCCATTGTTAAAGGAGGACAACCCTTGTCCTTACCGAAAACAGAGTCTACTGCAACCCATTTGCCTTTTCCATTAGGATCAGGATCAAGGTTTTTATATACAAAGTTATACGGCATATTATCATTGTCAGGTCTTGAACCAAACGGGTCTGACAGATGGTAAGTTGTATCTGATGATTTAATTGTTTCATTCAATGGCGTGGAATCAATCAGCCAATCCCACTTATCATTGAGTTCTTTTGTGGTCATAGCCCTTGGCTCAGGAGGAGGGAGTATGTCCAGTTCAATGCCGAGATCACCGTTGGTAAAGTTCGTTATTTCTAATGTATCCTCACCTTTTTCAACTCTTAATGTAGTTCCTTCTAAATAATACCTAGTATCACCATCTTTAAAATATGTTTCGTCGGGCAACTTGCTGCCGCCTGTAAGGGTTCCTCCGTAAAAGACAGCGCTCAGGCTACCACTATCATCATAATTAATATAGGTTGGGCCTCCACCACCACCTCCAGAAGCGGAGTTAGGTATTATACCTCCATATGCTTCCAATATTTCAAGAATTTGTCCATTTCTGTATAACTGAAATGTGTGAGGAACAGCATCATTGAAAAATGTGTCAATAGCACTATGCCATTCATCATCTGTATAATATAAATAAGCAAGTGCTATTGATAATGGTGCAGCACCGTAAGCTAATAAAAAAATGATTGAGGGTGGCATTAGATATTCTCCTTATTTTCTATATTTTTTCTAAACTGTTGCATTTTTTCTTTTTTTTCTTGATTTGCGAATAAAAGTGATAATTTATAATGTAAATCGTAGAATAATAATCCTAATTGATTGAAAATAATTAACATCATAAAAACCATAAATAAAAATGAATAATTTATACTTTTCATAATGCCAATTATTACAATTAAGATAAACAAATGGATAATTATTTTATCTTTTATATAAAATTCTAATTTATTAATTTTACATAAAAGCGTATTAAATAATGAGTATTTATTACTTTTTAAGGAATTTTCTATTAATAAAAAAACTGAACCGCATAAAAAATTATAACTTAACAAAAATATAGCAATAAAAGACAAAAAATATACCAATAGACCATATAAATTTAGTTTAATAAATAAAGTCGAACGAAGATAATGATCTATAAATACGCTTAAAACTAATAAAATAAATAAAAGAATTGTATTAATTAAAGTAAATTGAATCCTTCTTTCCAAAAAATAATACAAGTAGATATTATTAAATTTTTTATTTATTTCTTTTAAATTATTCTTAACTTTTCCAAAATTCATATATTCTCTCACATTAAGACTGGAATATAGTTATAAGTATAATTTATTATAAAAATTATACTTTGCAATATATGTTTTATGCAGCTATTTTTATGTCATATTTATTAGACAAAATTATACCATTACCTTCATTTATAAATGCTGTTTTTTCAGCAAATCCGTTTTTGTCCAGATCAAAATAAGCTCCATCCT
>JANQEB010000136.1 GCA_028278605.1 Candidatus Gastranaerophilales bacterium | reverse complement strand
CGATGAAATAGTAAAAGCAGTGAAGGTATGATTTATTTGGCTATGTTACACAGAATGCTCAGGCAGTTAACATGATGAAAAACTTTTCAAACACCCTCTTACACATTGGGTCATGCCGCACTTGAGAAGCCTGCCCCGTACAACGATACGGGGGCATCTATCTGGCAAACATAATAATAGACAATAAGTCTAATAAAACAGACCCCGCATCAAGTGCGGGGTGATACTAGTTACTTTTCGGCCATTACTGTATTTTTTTATAAAATTAAATTTTATTTTCCGTAACTAAAACCTGATTTTATGGAAGCATCAAGAAGTTTTTGGTTGGATTCTTGTTTTGCTTTTTCCATTTTAGACTGTGTTTCAGCTCGTTTTAATTCTTGCTCAATGGCTTTAGATTCTTTATGAAAATTTTCTTCCTCTGACTCAAGCGCTTCAATCTGTTGAAGCATTTGAATATAATCTTCTTGAGACGTTGCATATTGAATATTACTTTCTATATCCTCTTTATATTTAGCTATATCATTAGCTTTTTCAGTTACATCTGTCAGGTTCTCTGAAAGCATTACCATCTTGTATTCTAATTCGCTGTTAGTTGATAGTGCTGCCATATTGCCCATTGCTAAAGCCGCTGTACTCATAAGTCTCCTCCTTTATTTATTTTTACTGATTATTCGATATTCAATTTTTTGTATTAGATATATTATTCAGTTTTAATTAATTTTCATTTTTATATTTGATAAATGCTTTTGTAGTGTTTAAAATATTTATATATTAGTTACATAGACTGACTGGGTTAGGAGATATTAATGTTAAGTTTCAGAAATTTATTCACTTTTGCTTTTTTGGTTTGTTTTGTTTTTGTTAATTCATCATTGGCTCAAAACTATAATCCCGGATATATTCCTCTTGAAAGTTCATCTAATGTAATCCGAGCTGATGTTAAGTCTGAAAGGATTCCTGCCGGTACTGTTCTTGAGGTCAGGATGGAAACGCCTGTTAATTCCCATAACTACTTTGAAGGTGATACTTTCAGGGCAAACCTCCTTGAAGATGTCAGGATCGGGAATTTAGTTGTTCTTCCGACAGGCACGATGATTCGCGGCAACGTAGATTATGTTTTGCCCAGCCGGCGTTTAAGCAGGGGTGGTGAATTGTTTTTAACTTTTGACCACGCTGTTACACCTTTTGGTAAACATATTCCAATCGTTGCGAAGGTTACCAGGGCAAAGAATTTGGACCAGGGAGGTAAATTCTCTGCTGGCGGAGGTTATTTTAATGCTCTCGGGAAAAACTTTAATAAAAGTGCGGGTATTTTGACGACTACGACTAAGTATTGTGTTGATAAAGGCTTAGAAGTCTGGCAAGGTATTCCCGTTGCGATTACTGCTCCTTTAGGCGCCTTTGCAGGCGCAATAGGCGGAACAGGGCACTTTCTTGTAAGATCAGTTTACGATATGCTTAACAAAGGTGAAGACATTAAGGTAAATCCCGGTGATATCATAGAACTCACTCTTGTCGAACCTCTGGACGTACCGGTAAATTAATCTTTCAAATGAACATTAAAATACACGTTGAAAAGTTTTTTGACTCTCATCCTCGAAATAAATTCGTCTAGTTGTGTTTTTGTCCTCCTCGTTTTTTATTTTACTTACCTAAGTATAGTCTCAGGCAATACTCTCTAATTAAATAAAAACAATAAACCTACTTAAATTTCAAAATCATTAAAATTTTTAACATTTTGTAATATTTATACCGATTTCAATAAATAATCTTAAAATGAAAAAATATTCATAAATCGGTATGGCGAAGCAGGAGCGACGTTTTCTTAATGTCGGGCTTTGCCCGATTTTAAGAAAACTAACTCATTTTAGTATAGTTTAATAAAGGCGGCGTTTAATAATGAAAGCAGAAGTCCTATGTGTCGGAACAGAGCTAATTTTAGGCGATACAATAAACACAAATGCCGCTTATATTTGCAGAAAGCTTGCAAAGCTTGGAATTAATTGTTTTTTTCATACAGCAGTGGGGGATAACCCTCAAAGAATTGCACATTCTATTGATCTAGCAATAAAAAGAGCCGACCTTCTTATAGTAACCGGCGGCTTAGGCCCTACTGATGATGATATTACAATGCAGGCAATTGCAGAATTTTTCAAGGCAGAACTGGTATTCAACGAGCAGGCATATGAGAAAATAAAAAATTTTTTCGCCTCAAGAAACCGTGAAGTCCCCCAAAAAGCCAGGAAGCAAGCTTTTTTCCCCGAAGGCTCAGAGGTTATCACTAATCCAACGGGAACTGCCCCCGGAATAGCCTGGGATGTACAGGGTAAGCATATAATTGTTTTGCCGGGAGTTCCTGATGAGCTTTATATAATGTGGGAAACGTTCGTTGAAAACTACCTTGGAAAGTTTTCAGAATATTTTATAGAAAAGAAGTTTTTAAAGTTTTTTGGGATTCCGGAGGGGAGCCTGGGTGAAAAAATAAAAGACCTTATGGCTTGTGAAAACCCGACTGTTGCCCCGCTGGTCAGTGAAGGGCAGACCAATATAAGAATTGCGGCAAAAGCAAAAACAAAGCATGAAGCCGGAATTCTCATTGATAAAATGCAAAACGAAATTCTCTCCAGAGCCGGCGAGTATTTATGGGGTTATGATGAGGATACCCTGGAAAAAGTCGTTGGAAGTCTTCTGGTTAGTAAAGGGCTCACGGTTTCTGCGGCTGAATCCTGCACAGGAGGACTTATCAGCTCAAGGCTTACAGATACTCCGGGAAGCTCCGGCTATATAAAAATGAACATTGTAGCGTATTCAAATGAGGCTAAAATTAATACACTTGGCATTAATGCCGGGTTAATTAAAACTTACGGCGCTGTTAGTAAGCAGGTAGCGGCACAAATGGCTCAAAATGTAAGGGAACTTGCCGGAACTGATATAGGACTTGGAATTACAGGAATAGCAGGACCTACGGGAGCAACACCTCAAAAACCTGTAGGACTTGTTTATATTGGGCTTTCTGACCGTAGCAGGACTGAGGTTCATAAAGTAAACATAAATCCGGGTTTTGGGCGTAAAACTGTTAAACACAGGGCAAGCAGTTACGCTCTTAACTATCTCAGGTTATTTATCAAATAAAAAAGCTGCCCTACCTGGGCAGCTATAAAAATTACGTTAAACCTCTCTTTGACTACGCAGGAACAGTACCTCTGTTCACGTGTCTTGTCAGTCTTGATTTTTTTCTTGCAGCTGTGTTTTTATGTAAAACGCCTTTTGTAACCGCTTTATCGATTACACTATAAGCCTTGTTTACATTTGCCTGAATTTTTTCCAGGTCTTCATCATTTTTTATAGCTTCAAATACTTTTTTAACAGAAGTTTTTAAAGCCGATTTAATGGCAACATTACGCTGCCTATTACGCTCAGTGGTTTTTACCCTTTTCTTTGCTGATTTTATATTTGGCAAAATTTTACTCCTCTTTACCTTTTCTTCTTTTTTTATAACTCAATTTTGACGGGTTTTTTATAATGGGAATTCAAATTGAATTATATAACATAAATATCGGCTGTAAACACAATATCTTAATATTACTCATTAAAATTGTTAATAGAATTTTACATTTTATAAACGAAAAATAAACTCCTTAGCACTAGTGCACAGTTAAGTAAATTTTATAGAATCGTCATTCTGAGCCGCCTCCCGCCATAGGCGGGGCGGGCGAAGAATCTCATTACCTGAGATCTTTCGGCAAGCCTCAGGATGA
>JANQEB010000239.1 GCA_028278605.1 Candidatus Gastranaerophilales bacterium | reverse complement strand
GTGATCAATTAATGACTGATAGAATTTTTCCTTGTCGTCATTGCGAGGAGTGAAACGACGAAGCAATCCACTTGAGTTTACTTGGTGATGGATTGCTTCGCCCGCCCCGCCCATGGCGGGTACTGGGCTCGCAATGACGTTGTTCATCAGTTACAATATTACTACTACCTCTTTTTTTATAACTTATAAATACAATTTTTATCACTGTTAAGTCCTGCGTGTATATGTATATAGTTATTATAAAGTTTGCTTTAGCTTTTCCAGCTCAAGTAAAGCCGTATATGTTGGCAGGATATAAAGCTTTTCACTGTTATTGACTCCTTCTAAAGCCTGTAAAAGGCCTTCTTTAATGCTTTGCTCCACTATAAGGTTTTGACTTTTTATTCCCGCGTATTTTAACCTTACAGCCATATCAGCAGCCCTTAACCCGCTTATTACTGCGGTTTTATTATAGCCGGCCAGAAGTTCAAAATTAGCGTCCCAGAGCCAGGAAACATCCCTGCCGTCAGCGTAATTATCGTTAATTATTATTAGCAGTTTCCCGTTTTTGTCATTTTTAATGGTCCTTAAGACTTCAGTAGCCCCTATCGGGTTTTTTATCAACTGTATCAGCACTTCTTTACCCTTTAAAGTTACAGATTCAGCCCTGCCAAAAGTCGTGGAATACTTTTCTATACCGTTTTTGATATTTTCGGGAAGAATCCCTGCTTCCAGCGCTGCGGCCGCAGCAGAAAGAGCATTATAGCAGTTATATAAACCCGGCAGGTTAACCCTGAATTCGAATTGCCCGCAGCTGCCATGCTTTATTTTTATTATTGAATGGTCAATTCCCGCAACAGCCTCAGCCCGGACCTGCGGGGTATGTCTTTTAGTTGCGCATGAGCACTCATAATGCCCCAGGTGCCCGTAGAAAATTTTAGTATAGCTAAAAGGTTTACCGCATTTGCAATTTATTGTTTCCTGCGGGGAAAAAAAGCTCTTCTGTTCATTTAAATGCGTTATCCGGTCAAACCCGAAAAAGATTTTTGTAAGCCCGTCTTCCCCGAACCCGTCCGCAATCCCGGAAACCAGGGGGTCATCAGAGTTTAATACCAGTTTTAACGGCTTTATTCTTGCTGATTTTTCAACGGCGGACTCAATTTTTTTTGCTGTTGTGTTTAATTCCCCGTACCTGTCAAGCTGGTCCCTGAAAAGGTTGGTTACAAGCACAATATCCGGGTTAAATTCATCAAAAGCAGGGTTCAGGTACGCCTCGTCAAGTTCAAGAATACTGTTATCACAGTCCAGTTTACCGCCGGCAGAACTGTTTTCGGCAACGGTAGAAGTTATGCCGTTAAGCATGTTTGCGCCTTTCCGGTTATGCGTGATTTTTCTTCCCTGAGCCCTGAAAACAGAAGAAATTAAACCAGCAGTTGTTGTTTTGCCGTTTGTCCCGGTAATTGTGATGATTTCCTTTTTTGTCTGGTTTACCAGGCAAGACAATATGCCCGGCGAAATTTTACGCGCTATCCTGCCGGGAAGATTAGTCCCTGAACCAAGTTTAAACAATTTGATGAGAAAAGCGCTTGACTTAACAGTTAAAATCGCAATTATATTTTGCAAAAACTTAAGCATTTTTAAAAACCAGTTTAAGAGTATGCCGTAAGATTAGTAACCGGTACCGCTGTTGCGGGAAGGGCCGGAAAGCCCGGAACCTGTCTTGTACCTGCGAAAAGCCCATTTTTATTAAACATCAAGTATATTTCTGTAATCTGCTTCTGACTTGCCTTTTTTGCGAAGTTTCATTATGCCTTTGATGCAGTCAAAAAACAAAAATAAAGCTACCAAACTACTTGCCCCGGCAGCACATAGCCCGATAAATTTTAGTTTATAGCGCGGATTTTCAAATTCCAGCTCATTTTTTTGATAATCCAGGTAAGCGTTTATTTCATCTACAAATGCGTCCTGTTCTTCTTTTGTCTTTGTTTCTGCCGTAATAAAGTATGTTTCTTTTTTATCCTTATTTATTTCTCTGCCCAGGGTCAGGTAATATACGTTTTCCTGAAGAATATTTTTTTCCTGCCCGATTTTAACTTTGGCCAGTTCAGTATCTTTGAACTCATACTTTATAGTTTCCCGGCCGATAATATTTTTATCTTTAATAGTACACATAAAGTTAGACGCACTACATTTTAAGTAGGTTGTATAGGCTGATTCATAAATTTTATACATACAAAAAGCTGTAAAACAAAGGCTTAAAACCCCTAAAAAACCGACAAGAAAAATAACCCTGGCTGAGTTTTTTTCCAGTTGTTTATCAAATTTTTTACTTTTTTTCTTTTTCATTTTTCCCCCTGAAATTATATCAGTACAAAAAATTCAATAACGCAAATATCTCTATGATTATATACTTGATATTATCATAATTGAGTTATTATGCACAATTTATGTAACCCAAATGACGGGTTAAAAATTTTTCAAAAATCTATTACTCTGTTAAATTAATTTTGTCCGTCATCCTGAGCCCACCCCACCCATGGTGGGGGGTTGGCCGAAGGATCTCAGGTAATGAGATTCTTCGCCCGCCCCGCCTATGGCGGGAGGCGGCTCAGAATGACGATTCTATAAAATTTACTTAACTGTGCA
>JANQEB010000032.1 GCA_028278605.1 Candidatus Gastranaerophilales bacterium | reverse complement strand
CGAAGGATCTCAGGTAATGAGATTCTTCGCCCGCCCCGCCTATGGCGGGAGGCGGCTCAGAATGACGATTCTATAAAATTTACTTAACTGTGCACTAAGCTATAATTCACTTTTAGCTAACCCGTCATTCGGGTTAAATAGCTAAAATCTCATTCAATAGTTTGAGCTTATAAATTGAAGTTTTTATTATAATATTAATCAAGCTTTAAAGCTTTATTAAGAAAAAAATACAACAAATACCGGCTAGAACATTATTTTGACCGGTTATTACAAGAAGGCAAATATACGGTTATACATTTATTTTTTATATAAACTTTTTTATCCGGAAAGTTTGGTATATAATAATCCAGGATTATTTTAAGAAGGAAAACAATTTAGGGACATATGAACGCAAATATAGAAAAAGTAGAAAACAATCTTTTTAAGCTAAGTATTGAAATTGAAGCAGACGTTGCTTCCCAGGAATACAATAAGGCGTGTAAGAAACTCGGAGAAGCCCTTTCAGTACCGGGGTTCAGAAAAGGTAAAACACCAAGGCCAATCATAGAAAAGCATGTCGGTACAGACAGGATTAAGCAAAAAGCACTTGATGCCATACTTCCCGGCATTTTCGCTGACGTTATAAGTGAACACCAGCTTGATTTAATTACGGAACCCGTGATTGAATCATTTGAATTTGAGCTTGGCAAGCCGGTTTCCCTGACCGCAAAAATAGAAGTCAAACCGGAAGTTGATCTTCCTGATTACAAAGGGCAGACTGTAGAAATTCCTGCGTACAAAATTGCAGATGACGCCGTTGACCAGGAACTTGAGTCAATTAAAAACAGGTTCGCAAAAATGGAGCAGGTAATCGGCAGGGCAACTGAAGCAGATGACATAGTTTTCATAGACTTTAGCGGAACCGTTGACGGCGAAGCCATAAAAGGCGGGTCCGGAAAAAACCAGCAGCTGGAACTTGCAAATAGCCACTTTATCCCGGGTTTTGCCGAGCAGCTGGTCGGCAAAAACATAGGCGATGAGTTCACAATTAAAGTTACTTTCCCTGAAGATTACGCTGAAAAAACAATGGCCGGTAAGGAAGCTGAATTTGCGATTAAAATTAATGAAATTAAAAAGAAAATTCTTCCGGAGCTGGATGATGAGTTTGCCCGGAAGATAGGGCCGTTCCAGACTGTTGAAGACCTTAAAAATGACTTGCTTAAATATATTGAACAGGCTCGCGATACTGAAAACAGGGTAAGAGCAGAAAAAGCCATTGTTGATAAAGTTGTGGACGAAACCAAACTTGAAATCCCTGATACAATGGTTAACCGTGAGGCTAAATACCTTATGGAAGAGGTAGAACAAAGGTTCAAGGACCAGGGCATGTCCTGGGAGCAAGTAATTGAGCAGCAAGGCCATGAAAATATCTGGAAAAGCCTCAGAGAAGAAGCTCAAAAACGTGTAAAAACCAGTCTGGTACTGGGAGCTATAGCAAAAGCCGAGAACATAACCCTTTCAGACCAGGATTTTGGCGCCAAGGTAAGGGAACTTGCCACAGCTTATAACACTGACGAGAAAAAGGTTTATGAGCAAATGACCCAGAACCCCTCTTTAGCACAGGGTTTATCACAACAAATAATGAGCCAGAAAATTATTAATTATCTTTTGGAGAATAATGAAGTAAAATATATTGAGGAAGCTTAAGTAAGTAAAAAACTGCGCATCCTGAGCAAAGCGAAGGATCTCATAAAAAGAACTGGATTCTTCGGAGTAAACCCCTCAGAATGACAAAATAGAACAGATCATAAGTAAAGAAAGGTTATCGAATATGGGAATTATTGATACTAAAAGCTATGTACCGGTGGTTATAGAGCAGTCAAGCCGCGGTGAAAGATCATTTGATATTTTCTCAAGACTGTTAAGAGAAAGAATTATCTTTCTTGGCACGGCAATTGACGATATGATAGCTAACCTCGTGGTAGCCCAGCTTTTACTCCTTGACTCGGAAAACCCTGAAAAAGATATCATGCTCTACATCAATAGCCCCGGCGGAAGCGTAACAGCCGGTTTAGCGATATTTGATACAATGCAGCATATAAGAGCGGATGTTAATACGATTTGTCTTGGCCAGGCAGCAAGCATGGGGGCGTTTTTGCTGGCAGCCGGAACACCGGGGAAACGTATGGCCCTTCCTCACTCAAGAATCCTTATCCACCAGCCGCTAGGCGGTGCGCAGGGCCAGGCAACCGATATTGAAATCCAGGCTGCCGAGATTGGAAGAATCAAAAGAACATTAAATGAACTCCTGGCAAAAAATACAGGGCAAAGCTATAAGAAAATTGAAAAAGATACAGACAGGGATTATATTATGAACCCTGAAGAAGCTGTAGAATACGGAATGGTAGATAAAGTAATAACAAAAATAGAAAAAAAGGATTCCTCGGAATCTTAAAATTCAACAAAAGTAACTTAGGAGTTAGTTATGGTTAAACGAGATGACAGCAGGTTAAAATGCTCATTTTGCGGAAAAACACAGGACCAGGTAAAAAAACTGATAGCAGGCCCTGAAGTTTATATTTGCGATGAATGCGTGGACCTGTGTAATGAAATTCTTGATGAGGAATTTCTTGATTCCAAGGAGGGCGAAGAACAAAAGCAGGAAACTCCTAAAATAACAGACGTTCCAAAACCTCAAAGTATTAAAGATTATCTTGACCAGCACATAGTAGGGCAAGAAGATGCGAAAAAACAGCTCTCTGTCGCTGTTTATAATCACTATAAAAGAATAAACCACAACATAGCCGCAAAAGAAAATAATGACAAAGACAGCATTGAAATTCAAAAAAGTAATATTTTGCTGGTCGGGCCGACAGGAAGCGGAAAAACCCTCCTGGCCCAGACCCTGGCAAAAATGCTTGATGTGCCGTTTGCTGTTGCTGATGCCACAACCCTTACAGAAGCGGGTTATGTCGGTGATGACGTGGAAAATATCCTTCTCAGGCTGTACCAGAGCGCGGATTTTGACGCGGCAAGAGCGGAAAGAGGGATTATCTACATAGATGAAATAGATAAAATAGCC
Organism: Candidatus Gastranaerophilales bacterium; assembly: GCA_028278605.1. Lineage (GTDB taxonomy): Bacteria > Cyanobacteriota > Vampirovibrionia > Gastranaerophilales > UBA9971 > JANQEB01. Next base: position 2,180 of record JANQEB010000032.1, on the reverse strand, counting down.
AGGAAATCCGAAAACCCAAGCATCACAAGAGATGTTAGCGGTGAGGGTGTTCAGCAGGCCCTGTTAAAAATGATAGAAGGCACTACTGCAAATGTCCCGCCGCAGGGCGGCAGAAAGCATCCGCACCAGGAGTTTATCCAGATTGATACAAGCAATATCCTCTTTATAGTTGGAGGAGCGTTTGTCGGCCTGGAAAAAATCGTTGACGGCAGGATTGGCTCAGGAAAATTGATCGGCTTTGGTGCAACCGGCCCTAAAGCTAATTATGAAAGAGAAATTAACCAGGCAAAAATGCTAAAAGACATGGTCCCGGAAGACCTTATAAAGTTCGGTTTAATACCGGAATTCATAGGCAGGGTGCCGGTTTATGCGGTTCTTGACCCGCTTGATGAAGAAGCCCTGGTTAAAATCCTTACAGAGCCTAAAAATGCAATTATCAAGCAGTACCAGGAATTGCTAAATATGGATGGGGTAAAGCTTGAGTTTGAAGAAGAAGCAATCAAGGAAATTGCCAAAGAAGCAATGAGAAGAAAAACCGGGGCAAGAGCATTAAGATCCATAGTAGAAGATATTATGCTTGAAATCATGTATGAAGTCCCATCCAGGGAAGATATTAAAATATTCAAGATAACAAGTGAAATGATAAAAAGCAAAGAAACAGTAGCTGAATTGTTTCACTTAAAAAATGTAAAAAAAGTAAAAAGTAAAGATATTCAAGAAGAAGATAAAAACGAGGAAATAGCTTAAACTATCTACCCTTTAAATAAGCAAGTTTTGTAACAAATTCTATAAATTTTCTTTATTTTCTGGCATGTTATATATTTATGTGATTTAAATAAAGTATAAAGACGAGTGTAATATAAAAAATAAAAAGAGGGTTCTGAGATGTCTGTGAATTTTAATGCCGGATTATTTATGCGGAATTGCCATATGCAAAACAACGCTGTACAAAAAGCGCCCGCAGCAAGTCTTTCAACACCTCTTGCAGCTGATAAAACGGGCTTATCGTTTAATAGAGGAAATAAAAAGGTAGGTTTCGGTATAAAAATACCAGAGATTAATGAGCCAGGTTTTATTCCCGCAGTTGTAGCAGCAGTTCAAAACTCCTCGCCGAACGGCCAAAGAATTGCTTTGACTGTACTAAATGGCATTAAGCCTACAGACATTCCGCCAAGTGTCGCAAGAAAAGGTACTTCAGCCCTAACTGAAGTATCTTCTAGTGGTTTACCTGCAGTGCATAGAGCTAAACAAATCTTTTGGAGTGCTAGTAAAAATAAGGAAGTTTAATAAGATAGTTAAAAACTTAAAATCCCTATTTCATATGGAAATTTTAAGTTTATGCAAAAATGTTATCTATTAGCTTATTTAACTCTTTGGATGCCATTACACCTAAGGCAGAACCTGCTGCCATTCCGACTAGTGCAGCTGCAGTTCCAAGCGGCGGGAATAACAACGCTGCTGCTGCGCCAAATACACTTATACCACCTGTTACCAGGCCAATCATTCCTGCTGATTTACATACCTGCTTGGTTACAGAGTGGGCTTTATCTGCTGTATCTCCTTCTACCATTGCTGATTTTATAATAGCAGGGATTTCAATTGCTGTACTTATCGCAAGTCCTATTACATTAGTTCTTAAAAGAACATTTCCTACAAGCTTTTTAAAGAAATTTCCTTCAAAAGTACGGCCTAAAAGAGATCTATCACCGATTTTTTTGAAAACTCGCCCGGATTCTTTAATGCCAAGCTTTTCTGCTACAAACTGACCAAACTTTGTTTCATAGAGTGTATTATCAAACTCAATAACTTTATGGAGTATTCCTTTTGGTAGCAAGGATTCTAGAAAAGTTCCACTTACAAATGATAAAGAATGTTGGAATTGATTTTTGTATACTTTACTTACCACTCCAAGGGAATGATTTCCTGCTGCATACTTAACTCCATTACGAAGCTGTTCCCAGCCTCCTTTTACTTCCCTCCAATCACCGGGCAGGCTTAAAGCGGCAACACCGGCCATTAAAGCTGACCTTTCCCAATTCCCCTCCTCCAGGTCTTTGGGAAGACAGTTAATCCTCCTCAGTGTCGGCATTACCCCTCCGGCAAATAACACTCCTTCCGCGCAATCCATAACCCTCTCAGTCTGCGCATCCCTGTTTCCACGCTCAAAACGGTCAATTTTA
>JANQEB010000031.1 GCA_028278605.1 Candidatus Gastranaerophilales bacterium | reverse complement strand
CGAAGGATCTCAGGTAATGAGATTCTTCGCCCGCCCCGCCTATGGCGGGAGGCGGCTCAGAATGACGATTCTATAAAATTTACTTAACTGTGCACTAAGTATTTATGATGAAGAGAAAATTCTATGTCCTGAAAGATCACCTAAAAGCCGTCTATTATATTCTCTTAATGACATAAAAAAAGGCGTATTTATTCAGTACCTGACTCAAAGCCTTGGTCTTAACCTGGCAGGAGTAAAAATCACTCTGGAGCTACTCGAAAAATTAAAAATTTCTCCTGATAATTACCTGAGCGTAATAAGTGAAATAGCTTCAAACATAAATACTGTTTACTAACCCCGGCTTTTAGCCTGCCTATACCTGAACAGGTGTTCTCATATAATTCTTGATCTGGTCATAAGTCAGCTTACCCTCCTTTTTAAGGGTTTTAAGAGCTAATAAATACGCTTTAGCTGTATCAAGAGAAGTAAAACATGGGACTTTGTATTGCTCAGCATAGGTTCTCAGCTTGAAACCGCATCTTCTCACGTCTTTTCCTATGGTAGGCGTGTTTATTACAATGTTTATTTCTTTATTTTTGATCTTTTCATGGATCAGGTCAAAATCAAACTTATCAACCTCAAGCGGCTCAATGCCGTTATCCCTCAAAAACCTGGAAGTCAGCTGTGTAGCTATAATTTCAAACCCTGCCTCCCGGAATTCCCTTACTATAGGTAAAACTTCTTCTTTATCCGCTTTTTTCACCGAGAACAGGACATTGCCTTTTTCCGGGAATACATAGCCAGCCGCCTGGAAAGCTTTTACAAGAGCTTTTTCATAGGTAAAGTCCACACCAAGGACTTCTCCGGTTGACTTCATCTCTGGAGTTACTGCTGTGTCAACATTAGTAAGCTTCTGGAAGGAAAATACCGGCGCTTTAACCGCAAACAAACCGGTATCAGGAATGAGGCCTGTTCCAAATCCGAGGTCCCTGATTTTTTCGCCTGTAATAATCTGGATAGCGAGCTTTACCATAGGAATACCGGTTACCTTACTGATAATAGGCACTGTCCTGGAGGCCCTGGGGTTGACTTCGATCACATAAACATCATCGTCCTTGACCACAAATTGGATGTTCATAAGCCCTGAAACCTGAAGAGCCTGTGCTATCTTTTGTGTATACTTGATTAATTTCTGTGTTACCTTGTCAGATATGGTTCTTGTAGGGTAAGAACAGAAGCTGTCCCCTGAGTGAACGCCGGTTCTCTCAATATGCTCCATAATTCCGGGGATCAGGATGTCTTCCCGGTCGGAAATTGCGTCAACCTCAACCTCTGTACCTTCTATGTACTGGTCAATCAGGATAGGGTGCTCGGATGAAAGCGCGACAGCTTCTTTTACGTAGGAAGTCAGCTCCTCGTCGTTGTTTACGACCTGCATTGCCCTTCCTCCAATAACGTACGACGGCCTCACAAGAACCGGGTAGCCAAGGCCGTTAGCGACTTTTACCGCATCTTTGAGGTTAGTTACAGCCGCGCCCTTTGGTTGCGGAATATCAAGCTCTGTTAGCAATCTTTCAAACAGGTTCCTGTCTTCTGCTACGTTTGTTGACTCTACAGAAGTCCCAAGTATCTGGACACCTCTTTTAAGAAGTTTTGGCGCAAGATTAATTGCTGTTTGCCCCCCAAACTGTACAATAACACCCTTTGGCGTTTCCTTTCTTATCACGTTGAAGACATCTTCAATGTACAAAGGCTCAAAATAGAGCTTATCAGAGGTATCAAAGTCAGTACTTACAGTTTCAGGGTTGTTGTTTATGATAATTGACTCATATCCGGCTTCCCGGATTGCCCATGTAGCATGAACCGAGCAATAATCAAATTCTATACCCTGCCCGATCCTGATAGGCCCGGAGCCAAGTACTATGATCTTTTCTTTTTTGCTAATCACGTTCTCCTCTTCCAGTTCAAAGGTTGAATAGTAGTAAGGCGTGGCTGATTCAAATTCAGCAGCGCATGTGTCAACCATTTTATAGACAGGATAAAGGTTATGAGCCCTTCTGAGGGTATCCAGCGTTTCAAGGGACTCTTTTGACAGTTCCTGGATTTCGATATCAGTAAAGCCCATGGTTTCCGCTTTTTTCAGAAGATCAATTGTTATAGGCTCTGTCTGGAGCCTGTTTTCAACTTCTATGATGTTGTTTATCTTTTTTACAAACCATTTATCAATTTTTGTAATCCTGTTCACCCGCTTTACGGAAATACCTTTCCTGAGCGCCTCAGCTACAACAAAAATCCTCTCATCATCTATAATTTCCAGTCTTTTCATAAGGTCGTCCTTAGAAAGCATGGTCAGGTGATCTTTTCTGAGCCCGGTTTCCCTTCCCTCAAGGGAAATTACAGCTTTAAGAAACGAGCTTTCAAAGTTCCTGTCTATGGCCATGACTTCCCCGGTGGCTTTCATCTGGGTTCCAAGCGACCTGTTGGCATAAGAAAACTTATCAAAAGGCCATTTGGGAATCTTTGTAACCACATAGTCAAGCGCGGGTTCAAATGATGCCATGGTTTTCTTGGTTACATAATTGGGAATCTCGTGTAAATTAAAGCCAACAGCAATTTTTGCGGCAATTTTGGCTATAGGGTAACCCGCAGCCTTTGATGCAAGAGCTGAAGACCTGCTTACCCTGGGGTTAACCTCAATTACAATATATTCCATGTTTTCTGTATTCAGCGCAAGCTGGACATTACACCCGCCTTCTATCTTTAAGGCCCTGATTATGTTAAGGGAAGAGGTTCTTAGCATGTGATATTCCTCGTCCCGCAGGGTTTGGGAAGGTACGACAACTATACTATCCCCTGTATGAACGCCTACAGGGTCAATATTTTCCATGTTACAGATAACTATGCAGGTATCATTGGAATCGCGCATGACTTCATATTCGATTTCTTTCCAGCCTGCAACGCTTTTTTCCAGAAGAACCTGGTTTATCCTGCTGTATAAGAGTCCTGTATAGATAATATTTCTTAATTTCTGTTCATTTTCAGCAATTCCACCGCCTGTGCCCCCCAGGGTATAAGCAGGCCTTACAATTACAGGGTAACCTATTTCCTCTGCAAATTTAATTCCGTCCTCGATATTATCCACAATAGTGCTTGGCGGAATGGGTTCACCTATTTCCTGCATTAATTTCTTGAAGCTTTCTCTGTCTTCTGCCTGTTTAATTGCCTCAAGCGAGGTCCCCAGGAGTTTTACGTTGTATTTGTCTAAAATCCCGGCTTCCATAAGTTCAACAGCCATATTTAAACCTGTTTGTCCTCCTAATGTAGGTAAAAGGCCATCCGGCCTTTCCTTATCAATAATATATTCAAGCGCTTCGAGGTTTAATGGCTGTATATAGACCTGATCAGCAATGTTGTCATCGGTCATGATTGTTGCCGGGTTGCTGTTTACAAGGACCACCTCGAATCCTTCCTCTTTAAGAGCCTTGCAGGCCTGGGTTCCGGCATAGTCAAACTCGGCTGCCTGCCCTATGATTATCGGGCCTGAGCCTATTACCAGTATTTTTTTCAAACTTTCATTTTTTGGCATTTTTATCCGTCTTTTCTATTTTTCATCAAATTTACCGCAGTTAATGCTGTCCAATCCCGCTAAAAAGAATAGTATAACAATTATAAATAAACTGATAGCGCCTAATGTCATTTCTATGGGCATTTTATACCCTCCAGTTTTCTATAAGTTCTATCCGGGCATTTATTTGTCTCTTTTAATAAAAATATTAAAAATATAAAGAAAACCTCAAGTAATACTCCTGCAATGAACAAAATAGTTTCTGCAGGTTTTCCCAAATTCCCAAATATAGCAGCTAAACCTCCATTTAGCACAACAAGTGTTGGCCATATAAGTGTTCTTAGCTGATGGCAGCCTGCTATTCTCTGAATTAACGCATCTTTCATTATTAGGATCCAGCTTTATTTTTTTATGGCTAAAATAAAAACTTTATTAAATAATACCATCAAAATTTTTAGTACTAAATTGTTTCAGATTTAGAAAAAACATTTTTAATTTTTCTTAATATATTCTAAGAAGCCGAATTCAATAAGCAATTGCAACATTCAGTTCTAAAGCCTTTTGATTAGGGGATTTAAAGCCTAAAATTTTCATAGGTCTATTGTTAATCC
>JANQEB010000030.1 GCA_028278605.1 Candidatus Gastranaerophilales bacterium | reverse complement strand
TCGGGCGAATAACAATTACCTGCTGACATTCCCGTTTTTCGCTCGCGCTGCTCGGAATGACATTTCGGGTGTTATCAACATGATAACGGTACACTTTCGGAATTTCTAAAAATCCCCACCACTCCCTATAGATTTTTGAAAAATTTTGAACCTGTCATTGAGGTTAATTACAGGCCTGTAAAAAAACAAGGTGAATCTACAGTTTTTAGTGGATGATAAGGGGTTTAGGGAAAATGTATCCTTATAAATACAGGGACGGATAGATAAAATAACAGGTAGGGAGGAATATTAAATATAGTGGATTTATCAAGCATTATTGGGATTTTAATAGGAATTTGCGTGGTGCTGGGGACTTTGTTTATGGAAACAGGTTCTGTATCAGTTATTTTACAACCTGAAGCTGCCCTTATAGTATTTGGCGGAACCCTTGGGGCCGGCATGGTTAATTTTTCTTCCCCTACGCTGATAAATTCTTTAAAAGATATCAGAAATGTGTTTTTTGAAGATCCTCCTGACTTTGCAACAGCTATAAACCGGATATGTGAACTTGCAATTATCGCAAGACAGCAAGGCCAGCTTACTCTGCAGGAACTTCTTACGGGTATAGACGACCCGTATCTTGCTAAAAACCTGGAACTCTCTATTGATACCAATAATCACCAGGCCCTTGAGAGTATTTTTGATGCGCAACTGCAAATGGAAGAAGAAAAAGGCCTGGTTACAGCTGTATTTTATGAAACCTTAGGTGGATATGCGCCTACTTTTGGTATTATAGGCGCAGTAATCGGATTGATTCAGGTAATGAGAAGTGTAGAAAGCCCTTCCGAGTTGGGCTATGGTATATCAACAGCCTTTATAGCGACGCTTTACGGTGTTGGAGCAGCAAATATTATTTTCCTGCCAATCGCAGGAAAGCTCCGCTACAGGTTAAGGGAAAAATTATTGTATAAAAAGCTGGTTACCCAGGGAATTTTAGCTATAAGCAAATCTGAAAACCCTGTTTTAATAAGAGAAAAGCTTTTAAGCTATATGTGTACTTCGGAAAAGGCATATAACTATATACAAAACCGGTTTACCGAAAGCTAACATATAAAATTACAAAGGAAAAAAATGAAAAAAAACCTGCTTGCTCATAACCAGGCATATACAAACCGCTGGATTGTAACTTACGCGGACTTTATGACAATTCTGCTTGCTGTATTTATGGTTATGTATGCCCTTTCGCAGATGGATATCAAGAACATGCAGGAATTTTCAAACTCAATGGAAAACGTTTTCCAGCTGCACGCCCGGCCGGAAAAACCCCGGGAAATTAAAATAAACACCAATTCCCTGGAACAAACTTTTGAAACAACCCAAACACAGATAACTTTTAGCGAAGTAAACACTTCTTCCCAGCAAAAGGCGGCAGAGGAGCTTAAACAAAAGCTCTCAGGAGTTGAAACAACTATTGAGCGCGAAACAGTCGGGTTTGAAAATATTAAAACCATTGTTAAAGAAAAATTAAATAATATTGAAGGGGTTTCAATCACAAGAGAGCCAAGAGGTTTGCTTATAAGGTTGAGCGACGGGATACTATTTGATACGGGATCTGATATAATAAGGGCAGAATCAATATACTTACTTGATGAAATAGCAATAGCCCTAAAAAACCTTCCTAACCCCGTCAGGGTTGAGGGACATACTGATAAAATCCCGATCAGGACATCGAAATTCCCGTCTAACTGGGAGCTGTCAACTTCAAGGGCTACAAATATCGTTAAATACCTGGTAAACAAACATAACTTTTCACCTGTAAGACTTTCAACCGTAGGGTATGGTGAATACATGCCGATTGCGGATAATAATTCAAAAGAAGGAAGAGCAACCAACCGAAGAGTTGATATAGTGGTGTTAAGTGAGTCCAGTAAAATTTTTAATCCGTAATTTAGTTTATTGAGTGGGAGTAAAAAAATGGTAAAACCTTCTCAGCCAAAAGGGATCAAGCCCAGGGCCGAAATATCCGAGGAAGTCGCAGCGCCAACAGGAAGCGGTGGCGCAATAGAACTTGACGGTATGAAATTAATTATCATAAATACAATCATAACAATTGTGGTGTGCGCTTTTTTTATCGGCGGTAATTATTTTACAGTCAGCACAATTGTTGACTCAAAGCTGAAAAACTTCTCCCCGGCCGGAGGCCATGAAGAAGATTACGGTGATGGTTCACATGGGGGCAGTGCCCATGAAAAAGGTATTATCCTTGACCTGGGAGAGTTTATACTAAACCTGAATAACCCTGCCGCCAAAAGATATCTTAAAGTTAACGTTGCCCTGGAAGTTTCAAGAGCGCCTCATGACCCGCCTCTTCATGCTGAAGGCGAAGACCATGGAGGAGGTCATGGAGGCCATGGAAAACCCGCAGGCCCAACACCTCTTGAAATTATCGAGGCTGAAATGAACCAGTATAAACCTGCAATAAGAGACGCAATAATTTCTGTAATGTCCTCCAAAACAGCGGAAGAGCTTGCAAGCATTGCAGGAAAGGAACTTGCAAAAGAACAGATAAAAGAATCCATAGACCCTATCTTTGCCGGAGAAAGGGAAGTTAAACGTGTAAGCTTCGGCTCGTTTATTATTCAGTAACTTAATGTATAAAAACCGCAAAGAGGTTAGTAAATGGCTGAATCAGATAGCCTGTCCCAAAATGAAATAGATAACCTGTTATCCTCTCTTACCTCAAACCTTGAGGAAAACGAGACAGACAGGAGTTTTACCTCTTCTTTCCTTGATAATGTTATTGATGATGAGAAGAAAGGCTATAAACTCTATAATTTCAGGCGTCCTGACAAGTTTTCAAAAGACCATTTAAAAGTCCTCCAGGATATTCATAAAGAATTTTCACGGCAGCTATCGCTGCTATTAAGCGCCTATTTACGCTTAAACCTGGATGTTGAGGTTGTGTCAGTCGACCAGCTTACTTATGAAGAATTTACCCGTTCCCTGCCAAACCCGATAACTGTATGTGTGCTGGAACTTAACCCCCTGCCCGGCCAGATTGTGCTTGTTATCAGCCATGAAGTTACATTCTGCATAGTAGACAGAATGCTGGGCGGCCCCGGGACAGGAGACCCAAAGCCAAGAGAGCTTACTGATATTGAGGAAGCGCTTATAAAAAGAATTTTTGAAAAAATGACCAGAACGCTTGAAACGGCCTGGAAAGGGATTTTTCCTGTTAGAAGCGCTGTTGTAGGGGTTGATAACAATGCTATACTTCCTCAACTTGCCAGCCCCGGAGAAATAACCGCCCTGACCACTTTAGAACTCCAGATAGCAGAAACACAATCAGGCCTGCTAAGCCTGTGTTTTCCGTACCCGGTCCTGGAAACTGTCCTTGAACAGCTAAGCACTCAACAGATGTTCCGCTCAAAAGGCCTTGCTTCTTCACCTGATGACAAGCAAAATATCCTTGATAAATTAAACCACTCTAATATTGGTATTGACGTAATACTGGGAAAAACAGATATATCTGTTGAGGATTTTCTTGACCTGCGGGTCGGAGACGTACTAAGGCTTGATAATTTAGTTAATGATAACCTTATAGTAAATGTAAACCGGAAGCCAAAATTCTTTGCGCGCCCCGGAATCAAAAAAAATAAATTTGCCATAACCATAACAGGCGAGGTAGATAATATAGACAGCTTAAACTTATAAAATAAAGGGGTATAAAAACTATGACAGATAAAAATCCTGAAGAGATTGAACAAAAAGTAGACCCGACTGATAAAAGCAAAGAGGTTGAAAAACCGGCCGGTGAAACAGGATTTACCGGGCAGGATATAGATACCATTGGAGAAATAGGCAATATCTTCATGGGAGCTGCTTCTACCACTCTTTCAACGTTGTTAAAATTTAAAGTCCTGATAACAACGCCGGAAGTTGAAGTTTTTGATAGCCTGAAAGACTTGCCGGTTGCAAAGGACGAATGTATAACAGTTGAAATTAATTATACCAGTGGGCTTAAGGGTAAGGCTATTTTTATGCTTAAGCAGGAAGATGCTGCCGCTATAGCAAATATTATGGCAGGAGGAACAGGAAAAGCGGAAGATACCGAACTTGACGATGCTAAAATCAGTGCCATAGGCGAAGCAATGAACCAGATGGTCGGTTCCGCATCCACTTCTTTATCTAATATGCTGAACATGCCCATAACCATAACCCCCCCGGAAGTTAAACTTTCCGCAAAAAAAGTTGCTGAAAAGGAATTAGCTGATGAAAAAATTGTTTCAGTAAAGTTCAGGCTTACAGTAGGGGATTTTGTTGACAGCGAGCTTTACCAGCTGATAACTGTAAGTTCCGCAAAGACCCAGGTAGAAGGCGTAACTGAAGTTATGAAAAATATGACGGACGACCTTAAAGATAATTCTTCCCAATCAATAGTAGATGACCTTATTAAACAGGGAGAAAGCATTGCTGCAGAACCATTTGACGGTCAACAACAATATGGTTCCACAAACCCGCAAAACCAGGTAACAGTCCAACCTGTACAGTTCGGGTCTTTTGACAATGCCCCAAACCCTTTAGGTACAGCCAACCAGAACCTTAACCTGGTTATGGATGTTAGCCTGGGACTTACCGTTGAACTGGGAAAAGCGGAACTGCCCATTAAAAACGTGCTTGAATTAACAAGAGGTTCGATTATTGAGCTTGATAAAGTTGCCGGTGAACCGGTAGAACTTTATGCTAACGGCAAGTTAATAGCCAAAGGCGAAGTTGTGGTTATTGAGGATAACTTTGGCCTGAGAATTACCAGCATCGTAAGCCCGGAACAAAGGCTTAAAAATCTCTAATGGCAGTCTGGCCAAATAACATTATGAACTTTCAGCCCGTTTAGATAGGTTAACACTCATTTTTTTTCTAAAGATATATTGTCAAACTTAATTTTCAAACCAGAGACATAATTTGCATATATCAAGGTTTTCCTGGTCTGCCAGGTTAAAACAGCCTGATAAAATAAAAAATGTTTCTTCATAAGGCTTTTTATAGCCGCTTAAAGTAATGCCGGTCAGGGATTTAAGCAGATATTCAAACCCATCACCTGTCAGGTGCAGTGTTTTACAGTTGGATTTAATAAATTGTTTTAGTGCCTTATTTGGTAATTGTTTTTGCATATTAAATATGGATCCATTTTAGTGATGTTTAGCTTCACAGATTATTTTTAATAATATGATTAAAATTCTTATTATGCAAGAGTTTGAACAAAAATATCTGACAATAATAAGTAAAAATATTAGAAAGCTCAGAGAAAATGCAGGTTTTTCTCAAGAAGTATTGGGCGAAAAAATCGATTGCACAAGAGAATTTATTAATAGAGTGGAAAATAGAAAAGAGGATATTAGTTTAAAATCTCTTTTAAAGCTTGCATTTATTTTCAATGTTAATCCTAAATACTTTTTTGAGCCTGAATCTGATGGATATTGATGTATTTTATGAAAAAATTGGTAAAAGAGTTAAACAGCTTAGGGAACAGCGGCATTTAAAGCAGGATGGACTGGCAGAAAAATCCGGGATTAGTCATGATTTTTTGGGAAAAATAGAGGTTAATATTAATCGTCCAGAGTTAAAAACAATATTTAAATTGTCAAAAGGTCTTGAGGTTGGACCCTTTGAGTTATTAAAATTTGATGATCTGGAAGTATACAAATGCAACCCTGACAACTAAAATTTTTGGTAGTGATCAATTAGAGAACTATTAGCTTATTAAGACGTTTTTCGCCTCGCAATGACGTTTTTCATCAGTTACAATATTACAACTACCAAATTATTTATTGAAATCGGTATAACATACTTTTTCGTAATATAATATTTCTAGTGCACAGTTAAGTAAATTTTATAGAATCGTCATTCTGAGCCGCCTCCCGCCATAGGCGGGGCGGGCGAAGAATCTCATTACCTGAGATCCTTCG
>JANQEB010000029.1 GCA_028278605.1 Candidatus Gastranaerophilales bacterium | reverse complement strand
GAGCCCGGTACCCGCCATGGGCGGGGCGGGCGAAGCAATCCGTCACTAAGTAGACTCAAGTGGATTGCTTCGTCGTTTCACTCCTCGCAATGACGCCACATCAAAAAATACCACTACCCTTTTTTATTGGCAGCTTAAGTGCCTATCTAAGAATTAATCTGAAAAATATTCAAGGATTCCCTACCATGCCCAGGTGGGCGCCTGCTTCTCTTTGGGATAATGCTTCCTTTGTACACAAGGTGTTTCAAGCCTGGCAGCAATGATGTTATGTCAAAAAATACCACTATCGGGTTAAAATTATAATAAAATTTTTGAAACCGCTTCCGATAAAATTTTTTAGCGTATTTAAGAATTAAAACAGTGATTTTTCAGTCATGTCACGCTATTCAGGCAAATGTTTAGTAATGTAATAATTGTTCAATTAATTGTTGTGTTATACACAAGGATATATATAATTGAATTATGTAATTATTGATCGAACAAGCTTCAAAATGATTCAGAGATTAATTTAATCATTTTGGACACAAGCAAAGAAAAATAGTATCCTGACTGTCGGTTATCGAAGGGTATTGGAGCAGCAGGGATCGTAGTTGTTTTGGGAGGTTGACTAGTGATTAGGAGCAGAGACCTGGGAAGGGTTGCGTCTGTCAGAAGATGGACAAAAGCAGCAATTGATTGTTACCAAAGGGGTTGTGTATGTGAAAACTGTTACTACAGTGAGTTTTTCAAAGATAGCCCGCAAAGGTGCCAGATGAAAGCAACAGTACTTGAGCTGGTAAGAGTTCTTGGTATTCCTCAAAATGTTGAAACTAAACAGAGTATTTTAGAGGAAGAAGCTGTATAATTTTTTTTGAATCTCTCTGTCAAATTAATGTTATCACTCTCTTTTAATGAGGGTAATAATTTAATGGCCGGTTTAAGCTAAAAGAAGCTGCTCCTTTCTTCAGGATCGCCTTGTTCAACATAAATGTTTTGTTCAATAAACTCGTCAATTTTATTCATATTAAATAAAATCTTTGCGGAAATTTTTGTCTGAAGGTCGTACGGTGCAATTTTTAAATATTCCATAGCTAAAGCTACGGTTTCGTCGTAGTCATACCATCTTCTTCTTAATTGCCTTACATAGGCGGTAACAGGTTCAACATGAAGGTTTTCTTCCCTGCTGATTTTAATAATAGTCTTGGCCACAAATTTTTGTTTTTCTGGTGATGATTGCTCCAGGTGGATTACCAGCTTATTAAGCTTAACATTACTGTCATACCATCTTTTTATTTTGTTCAAGACCAGCTGCTCCGCAATAACTGTTTAAGTTCACCATAATTTGGGCTAAAAAAAGTTTGCCCGCCCGATTAAAAGCTTTCTTACTAATGTAACCATTATATCAAATCATAAGGGAAGCTGGGGATTTTGAAGAATTTTATCTATGGAGTACCTGAGTAGTTAACAAATATACAGTAATGTAAACAATTGTTACAAAATCAGCAAAACTTGAAATTTTAAAAAGTATTTCTTTTTTATATATGTGTAGGGTAACGTTATATATAAAGCGTATACAAAAATGTTTGTATATTTCTTAATGTGTAAGTAGAAAAGAAAAAGGTGGATAAGATGGGTGTTACAGAAAACTTAATGCCAAAAGCCCTGATGAATCAGGTTTCTTCTGAGCTAAGCCAGTATACCGTCCAAAGTGGGCTAAAAAGTGCTAACTCCCAACTGGAAAGGGCACAAAGTATATTTACTCAAAGACAGTCTGATTTTACCGGTTCCGAAACAACCTTCTTAACAAGGGTTTTTGAAAAGGCATTGGCCGAAAGCTCTTACAGTAGTATGAAAGATGCTTTAAGCCATTTAAGGTCTAAAGAACGAGCTTTTGACAGCACAAACAAAATTTCAACAAACAAATTTATTAATCATGAGCAAAAACTTCAACAAACTTCTGAAATTCAGGGTATTGAAACTCAAATTTCCGAGAATCAATCAAAAATTCAGGAAAAACAAAAAGCTCTAAGCACAAAAGCCAACGTTGAAACAAGTTATCAAAATGCTTTAAATGTCAGCATTTTACTTGCAAAAGAAATTTCCCAGCTTCAAAATACAGAAATTACTATTGTAAATGACATTGAAACAATTAAGTCCCAACTTCAACAAATAAAAAGCGGTAATTTCTCTATATCAAGCCTTCAGCTTAACTTAACAGGCTCAACATCTACTTCCTCTATAGACACCAGTAAACTGCTAAATACAAACTCCTCATCAGTTGCTGTGCTTGGCGGACAACAGTTTTCCGGAAACAAAGCCTTACAGGACTTACTGGCCAGCTACGGTTCAAGTGATCAGGTCAGCCAGGTCCAGGAAGAAATAGAAGCCCAGATCCGAAGCGAATTAATAGGTATGCTTGAAGATCTTCTAAGTCAAAAAGAAAACCAGCTGACAAATACAAGGACCCAGATTAAACAAAAGCAAGCCCAATTATATACTAATGATAAAAAAGTTGACTCTTTAGAAAAAGATAACAGCTCTAACGTTTCAGATAGAACAAGCCTGGAAGAAGAAATAGAGCAGCTGATTAAGGAAACAGAAGCCCTCGTGAATGAAAGGCTGGAAAAAGACCCTCAGTTAATAAAGTTTAGCTCATTCAGTAATTTCTTTACCAATTTCCTTAAAGGAAACGGTGAAACCGGAGCAGGTGTAGCTTCTGATTTAACAAGAGCAAGAAAAGATTTTGAGGAAAAAGCGGTTATTTATGAAGAAAAATCGTTTAAAACCGGCAGCGCTGAGTCAATCTATGGAGTACAATCATTCCTCAAAACTACCGCAAGGTTAAACCTGAACACTTCAAAGGCTAAGACAGAAGAACAAAAGAAGCTTTTTGAATCTGTCAAGCTTAAACGTAAAAACTAAAACAAGGGCAAACTTGAGTCCTGTTTAGAATAAACTTAAAATTGGTCTTACGAAAATTTTAGAAAGCTAAAGAGTTTCCCCAAAAAACTTTTTAGCTTTTTTATTAAGCCTTTTTTTTCTGTGTAGTACTCTTCTTCTGTTTGGGCTTCTTTTGCGTGTTTTACCTTAACTTTTGCATGACCGGCATCATCTGCGGGTTTAATTTCTTCCCTGATAATTATTTCTTTTTTCTGAGGTTCTTTTTTGGAATTATCTTTGGTTTTCCCGCTGGTTATTTTGTCATCCTCTGTAGCAGCTTTATTATTAACGGGTACTGCAGCAGGTCCCTGTTCCGGCCCGGTTACTTTGCCCCCCACTTTTGGTGCAACCACTGTTTCTCTTGTTTTTTCAAGTTCCTTTTCTATTTTTTGGATATAAGAAGTCATTTTCCGGACTGTTTCTTCTTTCAGCCCATCCGGGTCATCAGACCTGGATAATGCCCAGTAACCTTTTTGTCCGAGTACATCAGTAATTTCACCGCCAAATATGTCCCGGGCCAATTTTGCATTAAATTTCAGATAGAGCTTTTCAGTCCCAAAGGGCTTGAACATAAAGGTAAAGTAGTTATTCACAACCCGAATATCAGAGACCATAACATCATAGGCAATTTCATCAATATCCATGGTTGCTGTGAGGTCATTTTTGACAACCAGGCGGATATCATACTTTTCATTGTCCGGGTTAACCAGGACCCCCTGCCACATGCCGACAAGGTCTTTTGCCTCATTGAATAACGGCTTTGGGTCCGGATAATTTGTAAAGTATTCAACTACGCTTACCAGGTTTTTTTTCAGGGATTCCAGGTCGGTATCAGTTATATAAGGTTTATCAAGCTTATAAATGCCGGCCAGGTCATCATAAACCTCTTGCGGGACAATTACCGGGCGTTTACTCATTATCTTATCAAAGCCTGAGATCAGGATTTTTTCGTCCCTGTTGGAATTCAAGGATTCCAGCTGGAACGAAGTATAGAACCCAAGTGATGCCAGCCAGCTTTCTTTGTGGGAATAAGCGGTTGTTAAGTCTTTTGACAGGTTTTCATAAAACACAACGAACATATCACGCACAAACGCAAGTTTTGTTTCGCTTAAATCCTGGTTTTGCAGGGCATCATAGAAATTGAGCCTTATTTTATCAAGGTCATACCTTGATTTCCCTTTAATTTTCAGGTCATCAAGAATAATATCAATTATATTAAGAGCCTGGAAAGTATCGCTATATTCCCGCTGAATCTCTTTAAAAGCAGTGTTTATTGACTTATCGGACAGGTCAATAAAATGGTAATAGGATGCTCCAAGCCCTCTTCCAAGTGAAAAAACCTTACCGGCAATCCGGGTATCGGCAAATTGCCCCTGGACTTCGTGATCACACGGCGTTGCAGGTGAAACACCGCCCGGTCCCTCATGGGTTAGCGCGTCAACTTCCCTGTATGTTTCAGCAGGGTATCCCGCATCAGCAAACGCTGCCGGAGCGTATAGCAAAAAAGCGGGTATAACTAAGATTTCAAATAATTTCCTACCCATAAACAATCAGATCCTTACTATTCCCGGATATTTTAATCATTTCCCCCGGAAACCAGCCATGCCACTGTCTTTCTAAGGGCTTTACCCCTGTGGCTGATACTGTTTTTTTCCTTCATAGTTAACTCTGCCATAGT
The DNA here is from genome assembly GCA_028278605.1 of Candidatus Gastranaerophilales bacterium. Taxonomy (GTDB): domain Bacteria; phylum Cyanobacteriota; class Vampirovibrionia; order Gastranaerophilales; family UBA9971; genus JANQEB01. Next base: position 6,055 of record JANQEB010000029.1, on the reverse strand, counting down.
AGCATTTTTTCCCGGCAAATAAAAGACAGGGTCATATCCGAACCCATGACTGCCTGATGGGGAAAACGCAATTTCCCCCCGGCATGTCCGGGTTACGGCAAAAAGTTTTTTACCTTCAGGTGATACGATTACCATGGAACATACAAAACCCGCGCTTCTTTTGCCCGGCCCAACGTCTTTTAGTTCCTCTAAAAGCCTGTTAATTCTTTTTTCATCGGTTTTTTCATATCGGGAAGAGAAAACCCCCGGTCTTCCGCCGAGCGCGTCCACCACTAACCCTGAATCATCCCCAAGCGCAGGCAAACCCGTAATCCTGGCTGCCTCATATGCCTTTATAAAGGCGTTTTCCTCGAAAGTACCCCCTGTCTCCTCAGGGTTAAATTCACCCTCAATACCAAGAAGCTCTATGCCTGAACCCTCAAGCATGTTTTTAACTTCTGTTAATTTATTTTTGTTTTGTGTTGCGAAAACAAGCTTTGTAAGGTTTTGTGTCATAACCATAGCTAATCCTTGCCAAATCTCCTGTTTCTGCCGGCAAACGAGTGAATTGCCCTTTCAAGAAGGGTTTCATCAAAATCAGGCCAGAATACTTCTGTTACAAAGATTTCCGTATATGCTGACTGCCATAAAAGGTAATTACTGAGCCTTTGCTCCCCTCCTGTCCTTATTAAAAGGTCAGGGTCAGGGATTTGCGCGGTGTAAAGATAGTTTGATATAAGCGTTTCTGTAATTTCTTCAGGACTTTCAATTACTCCTGCCTGTATATCCCGGCAAATTTTCTTTAGCGCGCCGGTAATCTCGCTTCTGGAGCCGTAATTTATAGCAATTTGCAGGTTCAGCCCTGAATTTTCCGCGGTAAAACCCTGGGCTTCCAAGAGAATTTTTTTTAAATCTTCGGGAAGCGGCCTTATATCGCCTATTATTCTTAACCTGACGTTATTACCATGCAATTCCTGCAATTCGTTTTTGATCATCTCTTTTAGCAGGTTCATGAGGAATTCTACTTCTTCTTTTTTTCTTCCCCAGTTCTCCGTGGAGAAAGCATAGACAGTAAGGTACTTAATCCCGAATTTATCAGCTGCTTTTATCGCTCTTTTGAAAGCTTTAACCCCTTCCCTGTGCCCAAACACAGAAGCCAGGTTTTTTGCGCGGGCCCATCTCCTGTTCCCGTCCATTATCATTGCAATGTGTCTTAATCCCAGGTCAGTCGCTGCCTTTTGTGTTAATTCAGCAGGGGGAGCGGTGTGTGCAGCCATTTACTTATGTATATCCTTAAAAATTATATATAAAAACCCAAATTTAAATCTGATTTATTTCTCAAGATTACCGCAAACTTTACCAGAGGTCAAAAATAAAACTTGAGAACCCTACACTTTTGTAAGTAAAGGTTTGTAAACAATTTTCTGCTTATTAACAATTTTTTAAATTTACCTTTATTAAATAAATAGAGTAAAAAAAGTTGATGGATATTAAAAATGTTAATAAGTTTATATAATTCTCAGAATAATAATTTAATAAATAAAAATACTAAAGCTAAGTTGAATAAACATAATTTCAACTGTTATGAGAGAATAAGTTTTACAGGAATGAAATCTCCGGACACTATTTTAACTGCAATAGCAAAGTTTACAGATGAGTTATCTTCAAAGTTTTTCCCAACAATGGAAGATATTGTGCTTTTATCAAGAAGGCATCCTGAAGCAGCAGGAAGGGCAGGTAGTATTCCCTGGAGAACAAAAGACCAAATTGGTGTGTTCGATGGATTTGCTAATGCTGCTAAAAACCTCAGAGAAACTTATGATACAGATACAGCATCTAAAATTCTAACAGATGCAATGAAAAAAGCAAAAATTATTCCGTCTAAAACTTCTATTTCATTAGAAAGCCTTGGAGGAGGCGCTCTTGGAAATGCATACAAGTTCTCGGTAGGTGGGGAAGAATATGTTTTAAAAGTTTTTAGGCATACATCACCAAGTGAAACTTTTGTTAATTTAAGAGATAGTGCGATTAAATTAACAGAAGGCAATGTTTTTGGGGTATTAGGAAATGCTTTTAAGGGTATAAACGCTATATCACATGACTTAAGGCAGATAGGAGATGATGTTATAAACAGAAGAATTCTCCCAAAAGCTCTGGATGCTTTTCTCAGAGAAACAAGCCATGGAGTTCATTTTGAGGCAAACCGCGCATCTCGTATAGGAAGAATTGGGCCTCAAGGAAATCAATTTGAAAAAGCCAGGATATATTTCGCTGACTTAGAGTCAGGATTTACTGTTAATAAATTTGTTCCGGAAAACGCACCAACTCCTACCAATCCAATTAATTTAAGGAGTCATGGCTTGACTTCCACGGATAGCGGCCAACTTACTCTTTCAGGAAGAAGAATAGAGCATAACATAACTAATGGAAACTCCTTTGATTTTGGGGGACTGGTTGTCAGGCACGGTGCTTTATCAAATTCTCCTAAAGCAATTGAAGTATACGGAAGAATTGTTTCTACCAGGGAACCTGATAGAGCAGCCGCGTGGATAAATGAATTTAGATTAGCACAAGGCGACCCTGAAAAAATAAAAGGCCTGGCTTACGCAATAGAGCAAGTTCCAATACCAGGCAGATTAGCAATCACAAGGGAAATCGGTCTTCTAAGGTCAGGAAGACAGGCCATTATACCAAAACTACCCAGGGCAGCTTTACAAAGAAATTATTCAGCAGAGAATGTAGCTAGGGGACAGGACAAAATCAAAGAAAGGAAAGCATTCATAGAAGAAATAGCAGGAAGAGTTTTAGGTAAAAAAATTGAACTGCCTATTCCTATAGCGGATTCTAAATTGTCCTAAGGTTCTAAACATTTTGCAAATAGCAAACAAATTGTAAGGTTGGGTTAATCATGATTAACCCAACAAAATAAGAACTTTCTGCTGTTGGGTCAATTGTGGTGTTTGCTAATTAACTCGAATCTCTAATTGCATACATGCAACATTTGCCAAAACCCGCCCACAGCCACCCTAAAGGTGGAAAAGAGGCGAAGCTTCTTTTCGATTCTCTATAATTTTTTGGCATGAATGAGCTTTAAAATGACCGGTGCAAAAATGAGTTCTTACGAACTCCTGCTTCGCAACAAAGCCGGACCATTTTACGCTCCAGCTTCGCAAACAAATGTTGCTCAGTCATATCCTGGCTTTTGGCTAATTAGAGATTGGGGTTAATTAGCAACTCAGGTTGGTTATTGTTAAAAATATTTTCCGAATAACTCAAATTGTAAAAAATCTTTTTCTTACACAAATAAAATTGTAAAATTAGATATGATCAAAATAGAAGAAAAACCAAAAAATATTCCGGTTATAGGTGATTATGATGTTGCGGTTATTGGAGGGGGGCCGGCAGGTGTCAGCGCTGCAATTTCCGCGGCAAGAAGCGGGGCAGACACTGTTTTGATTGAAAGATACGGCTATTTAGGAGGCCAGGCAACCGGCGGGCTTGTAATTCTTATAGTCGGGCTTACAGACGGGAAAAACCAGGTAATTAAAGGGATTTGCCGGGAGTTTATTGATGACCTGTTTAAAATGAACGCTGCGCAGGATGTTGGCAGGCATGTTTTATTTAGTCCTGAGCATATGAAACTGCTTTTTGACGCAAAATTAGTGGAAAATAAAGTCCATCCGCTTTATCACAGGTTTGTGGCAGGCGCTATTACCGGTGATGATAAAATCCGGGCCGTTATTACCGAAGGCAAGTCAGGCAGGGAAGCAATTAAGGCAAAAGTATTCGTAGACGCCACAGGAGATGCTGACCTGGCAAAATATTGCGACATACCGTTTGATATCCGGCCCAAATCAAGCTTAAAGCCTGTTACTCTCGGTTATAGGGCAGGAGGGATTGACATCAAAACAGTTAGAGGGTATATCAGCCAAAACAAAACTTACTTTGAGCGGTTGATTGCCGATGCCGGCATTACAGTTAAGCACGGGGGTTGGATACGTACATTAAACCCGCATGAAGCCTGGTTTGACCTGGTACATGAAGACAACATAGACTGCACAGATTGTAATGATCTTACGTGCGCTGAAATTGAAACAAGAAAAAAAATTCATAGACTGCATGAGCTGCTTAAAAATAACATTCCCGGTTTTGAAAACGGGTATATAATTGATACCGCTCCGCAAATCGGCGTCAGGGATTCCCGCAGAATCAAGGGGCTATATAGGTTTGGGGAAAAAGACCTTTCTTTGGGCTTTGAAGATACTATTGCCAGAGCCCCCAATTATTCCGGCAAAGGAAATTCCTCTGTTGAAATTCCTTACAGGTGCCTGCTGGTTGAAAAATTCGATAATGTGGTCTTTTGCGGAAGAAGCATATCAGTTGACCATCAGTTTCTTGATATGTTCAGGGAAATTCCCTGCTGTATGGCAACAGGCCAGGCTTCTGGCACAGCAGCGGCTATTAGCGCAGCACAGGAGGCCGGTTTAAAAAATGTAGGTATAATAAATTTAAGAGAAAAGCTTATTGCTCAAAAAGCTCTTTTATTTAATGAAGATTCAGAGCTATGCAACTACTCAAGTACTCCATAGATAAAATTCCCGGTAGCGGTATTTTTTGACGTGATAAAATATTTTAATTTATTGGGGATTTGAAAAATTCCGGCTAAAGATACTGTTCAATACAGTCATGATATAATCTGGTCAAAAGCTAAACAGGAATACATATGGCACGGGAAAAAATTGATATTGTACTGCCTGGCAGGATTGGGGATTCTATACTAAATTTGCCGATGATTGTTTGCTTAAAACAATTAAGTGAAAAATACAGCAGTAACTTAAAAATAAAAATAATTGCAAAGCCTTATTTAATACAGCTTTTAGCCCCGCTTGAGCTTTTTGATGTCAGGCCTATGGACTGGAAAGAAAAGGTAAAATCCTGGATTTGCCCTTCTGACAGGGTTTTTTTTGTTGAAACCACAAACAAAAATTTTGCCTATCATTCCAAAAAGAGTTATGGAATAGAAAATAACTTTAAAAAATTCTTAAAATTTTCTGTTCAGCCTAAATACCTTTTATATTCAACAAACCAGCTTTTCCTGACATACGGGAACCTTAAAACATTTCTGCCGGAAAACCTTTTGGAATTTTTAGTTGATAAGTACAAACTTTCATATTCCTCTATAAGTTTATTTGGCATATGTCTTGAGTTAGGGTATATAACAGAGCAAATTACAGAAACATTTAATTTTTCTGAAGAACTTATTAACCTTGATAATTTTAACGATCCTTCCCTGAAATTACCTAAGAGTCCGTATTTAATTTTTTGTATTGAAGCCGGTTACAACAAAAAACATATGGACGAAAGATGTTGGGACATAGAAAAGTATTTTGAAGTAGCAGACAGGTGTAACAGGGATTATGGATATAAAGCCGCATTTGTCGGCGTAAACCGGGAAATAGCCTTGCCTGAGAAGGATTATATAGAAGATTACAGGGGCAGGTTGAGTTTATTTCAGCTGGCATGCCTGATAAAGTCATCTCATGGGTATATAGGAAATGATACAGGCCCGCTTCATATTGCAAATTTAATGAAAAGGCCTTCTGTTGCCGCTTATTTTTCAGAAAATCCTAAAATAGCCTTTGGGCCGATTTTTGCGGAGTTAAACACCCAGGTACTTCAGCCTCAAACGGTTGATGAGTTTTATTGCCGGGTACAAAACTCAAAGAAGTTATACTAAAATGAGTTAGTTTCCGTTAAATCGGGCATGAATGAGGCCAGGCTCCCGCTGCCGCCGGCATGAATGAGGCTATGCTCCCGCTGCCGCCGGCATGAATGAGGTCAGGCTCCCGCTAACGCCATCAAAGCCCGACATTAAGAAAACGTCGCTCCTGCATGCGAAAATGCGGACAGCGCCGTCTGCTTCGCCATACCGACTTATGTTAATTTATTTCATTTTAAGATTACTTATTGAAATCGATATAGTGCACAGTTAAGTAAATTTTATAGAATCGTCATTCTGAGCCGCCTCCCGCCATAGGCGGGGCGGGCGAAGAATCTCATTACCTGAGATCCTTCG
>JANQEB010000301.1 GCA_028278605.1 Candidatus Gastranaerophilales bacterium | reverse complement strand
GAAGCAGGCGAAGTGGACAACGAAACGAAATGTAGACCCGGCTTTGCAGGGCTTATTTCCTCCTGTCCAGCCGGAGGGAATCGGCGGTTCTGAGTTAGCTGGGGCATAGCCTCATTAATGCAGCAGCCGCTTTTTTTTTATAAATTTTAAGGAATTTTGAAAAAAAAATGTAATTAACTTGAGTCGCGAATTAGCAACTCAGGTTTAGTAACGGTTAAAAGTTTAATGAAAAAAATTTTTTTATCGGACAAAAAATAAAAAGAGTGCCGGTAAAGCACTCTTTTACAGGGCACATAGTGAGATTTTACGGACAATGAACAACTGTTAGCCTTTTTATGGCAATTGTTTTCTTTCTTTGTTTTTCCTTGTGTAAGTTATCAATAACTTCCCTGTAACAAGATGCAATGTAAGAACTGTCTTCTTTCCCCAATTTGTTGTAACTTTCCCTTAAGGTCTGCCTTGCTTCCTCATATTTTTTCAGTTTAATGAGTATGGCGATTTTCTGATCATAAAGAGCGGTTAAAAGCTCTTTATCACGTTTTTTTAAATTTTTGAAAGCTTTTTCGCACGACTCAAAAGCTTCCCTGGTTTCTCCGTAGATATCAAGAATATTTGCTTTCAAGCTAAGAGCCTCAGCAGAATCAGGGTTTACCTGAAGCGCGGCTTCATAGCTCTCCAGAGCTAATTGCAGTTCATCGAGGCAGAAAAAAAGGTTTCCTTTCAAGATTAATCCCCTGGTGTTTTCCGGGTCGATTTCAAGGACCTCCTCCACCTGTTTCATCGCCATTTCATAATCTTTAAGAAATACAAGGTTATCGTTTGCTTCTCTGACTAATTTTTCTGCTTTAATATTAAATATTTTTTTATCAAATTTTTGCTTATTAGTATTACTTTCATTGGTTAATAGGTTTTTCATGTGTTTGTTTTCCCCAAGCTCCACAAAATGTCCATACATAATCATACTAAAAACCAGAATTGATCAACCTCAAAATTAAATTTTTCCGCTCATGATAACGTAGACTGTTTCTTTAATTCAGAGATCGGCCTCTGGCGCAACATGCATGCCCTTTTATTTTTGAACCTGTTATCATGTTTAAAAACAGACTTCATGCATGAAACAACTTTTTAAAATTCAACTTAACTATTGTTAACACTATCATGAAAAAAGGCATGGCGAGCTTAAATTAGACGTTTTGCAAATATTTTTACAAAAATTAATTTTCATTATTTTTGCTTTTTTAAATCATAATAAGCAGCGCCAAGCAAACCTCCTGCAGCAGCGCAAATTACCACGGGAATCATAAACCATGTTAATGCACCCATATATTGCGCAACTTTTTTGCCTTCATTATCAATCAATCCCTTAAATGCTGTTACCATACCTATAGTAGAACCAATCCATAATGCAGAATTCCAGGCCCAGCTTTTAATTGTTTTCATTTTTTCATTTTGTTTTTTATTGTCTATCTTATTTGTAAGATTGTCTAAATTATTGGAAAATTGACTTGTGTCTTTCTCAATACCTGTATAGTTTTTTATATTATCAGACTTAAATGCCGGATAATTACTTACTTTTGTAATATTCATTTAAAACCTCTTTTTTTTTAAAAAATCTAAATACATAAAAGTCCTAAAGTATTTTTATTACCTAAATTTAGCAATTTATTAAGCAATTGTTACAAAATTTTTTTATTGATTTTTTTTAATGTATTGTTTTGTATAAATATAATAAAATAAATAATTCAAATGAATAATCTGAATAAAATTTTATCTTTAATACTTTTTTTTATAATTTTTTCATTTATTTTCAAGATTTTTATAAAGTTCTTGCCGTTTATTATAGTTACTATAGTAGTTACTTTTTTTCCATACCAGAAACTGTTTGAAAAAATCTCCGGTTTGTTTCTGAAAAAGAAAAGCTATCAGAGCGTTTCGGGAAAGACTTACAAACAGTGCGGCTATTGCCAAAAAAGAGCCGACAGGAAAGCGATAAAGTGCGACTTTTGCGAAAAACCTTTTGAATAGGCAGTTTATCCGGTAATAAAGGAGGAAGAATGTCAAAATTAGTGGATAATTGGACTCAATGGCTGAAAAGTTCAAGGTTTTCATACATGAATGAAGTTCAAAGACAGCAGGCTTTACTGTGGTTGTTTGATATCAGGGATAATATACTTGATAGAGCCGCGCTGAAAAACAATGATACGCTTCTTGATGTGGGAACAGGCACCGGGCTTCTTGGTTTTGGAGCCTATGAAAGGATAAAGGACTCAGGGAAAGTGATTTTATCTGACGCTTTTTCTGATTGCCTCGAAGAATGCCGAAAAATTGCGGAAAATTCCGGGATAACAGAGGGGATGGAGTTTTTGCAGTCAGACGCCGCTGATATTAAATTGCCTGATAACTCCGTGGATGTCGTTGTCATGAGGTCAGTCCTGGTTCATATTACTGATAAACTAACCCCTATCAGGGAATTTTATCGTGTGTTACGAAAAAACGGCAGGATTTCAATATTTGAGCCGATTATTAAAAAAAATACGAAGTATTACCAGCTGATTAACCCTGATAACTTTGCTAACTACGAACAAATAAAGGAAATTGAGGACAAAATAGCCTCAGACCGGGATGACCCGCTGGTGAATTTTGATGAGCATACGCTGGGCAATGATTTTGTAAAAGCAGGGTTTAAACACATTGATATAAAGCTTTCTATTGAGTCTTCAACCTATGAAGTTGATCCTGCAATGATTGATCCCTGGTTTAATACCCCGCCAAGCCCTGACAGGCCGCCTTTAAAGCAAAGGTTTATAGAATTCATGCCTGAAGTTGAGGTGGACGAGTTTTTAGAGAGGCTGAAAATTGAGCTTGGCGGTAAATCAATTACTTTAAATTCCCCGGTTGCTTATGTATACGCAGAAAAGTAGTCTTTAAATTAATATTCTATTTTTTTTATATTATTTATTGATTTATCGGATAAAGATTTCAGGATATCAAGGATTAAGTATAAATCCCAAGGGTTTTTAATTAGATCATTTTCAATTCCTGACTCCATAAGATTACATAATAATAAAATATTGTCTATATTTTCTCTTGTTCTTCCCAAGAGATGAGAAATATTTTCGTTCATTTTGTCTCCTTTTTATTTTTAATGTTACGAAATAAGTTATGCTAGCAATACTTAATGTATTACTAGTAATGCCTAATGTCAAGAAAAATAAGGTGTTTTAAAATAAAAAATTATGATTAAGAATAATTTGTCCAGAATTCTCGGTGAAAGACGAATGAAAATGGCTGAGCTTATTGAACTAACAGGGCTTGGAAGAAGTACTATTGAAAGAGTTTATTATGATAAAGGCAAAAATATAAGCTATGACACATTAAATAGAATCTGTAACGCTCTTGAAATCCCTGTCGGAGAATTATTAGAGCATATACTTGATTAATTAACCCGTCATTGGGGTTATTTAACCAAAGCGCTTCTAAATTTTTTAGAGGAGGTTAATTAATTAACCATTATTTATACTTATTATACTTAGGCACGGGAGGGTTTTAATATGACTATTTCATGTATTGAGTCAAATAATGCGGTTAATACATTAACTTTGCAAAACTCAACAAAGTCCGAGGTTATAAAAAGCAACAGTAAAAACGAAATTCAAGATGTTTTTACGAATTCTGATGAAACTTCTAAATTTAAGGAAATTGTAAGTAAATATGACATTACAAATATGTCCAGAAACGAAGCAAATGAAATGTATAAAGAGCTACATGACAATGATTTGATTAGTCTTAAAGATATGGCGTTTGCAATATTTGATCCAACCCGTATACCCGGCTGGAAAGACGGTTCAAGCAGTGTTAACGGCTGGAAAATGAGCAGCAATCCTGATGAAAAAATGAACTTCCTTGAAGGGATTAAAACCAGCGCTGAATTTAACAAGATATACGGTGACTCAAAATTTCAGGATAACTTTGACAAAATGCTTGAATTGGCTGAAAAAATAAACTATTTTCAATTATAAAGGCTTTTATAATCAACATTTCCCGTCAAAAAAATTCTAATATTGCCAGCCCGGCCTCAGCTTAAAGCCGCGGTCCAAAAGGATACGGGTCTTTAATGTTTGAAATTGCGCACTGTGTAAATATATTTTGCCGGAAAAAACAAAGAAAATGCCCTTCTTTTCTTTATCTTAATTAAGTAAAAGTACTGAAATATAGAATAAATATGAATTAAAAGCATGTAAAATATTCATAACCCCTGTCTCTTCTTCTCCTGCTTTGATAGAAGAGGCGGGGTTATTCTATTTTTGTTGCTTTAGGACAGGTCCCTATTTACTGTATAATAATTTTTAAAGACCATAAACCCCGGCAGGAGAAAATTTTATATGAAAAGAGCGATTATACTTGTAATAGACGGACTTGGAGCAGGCGCACTACCTGATGCGTATAAATACGGAGATCTTCCGGAATGCAACACCCTGGCAAATGTTGCAAGGGTTTCAGGGGGGCTTAACCTGCCAAACCTTGAAAAACTTGGGCTTGGCAATATCGACGATATTATGGGTGTTAGCCAAAACCCGGCACCACTTGCTTCCGCGGGGACTATGACGGAGATGTCCCGGGGCAAGGACACCACCACAGGACATTGGGAAATGGCGGGACTTATCCTTGAACACCCGTTCAGGACTTACCCTGAGGGCTTTCCGCAGTTTTTAACTGATGAATTCATAAAAAGAACAGGATGCGGTAAAATTCTGGCGAATTACCCCGCATCCGGCATTGCAATTATAAATGAGCTTGGTGATGAGCATGTTAAAACAGGCTACCCCATTATTTACACGAGTGCTGACAGCGTATTCCAGATAGCATGCCACGTTGAAACAATCCCTCTGGAAACTTTATACAAGTGGTGCGAAATTGCAAGAAAACTCCTTGATGAAAACGCTAAAGAACACAATGTCTGCCGGGTAATTGCAAGGCCTTTTGAGGGCACAAGCGGGAATTATACGAGGATTTCCGCGGCAAGGCGCGATTACTCAGTTAAACCGCCAAAGCCGACTATTTTAGACGAAATAGTAAAAAACAACGGTAACGTAATTGGCATAGGCAAAATCGAAGATATCTTTGTAAAATCAGGGATTACCCACGCTATCCATACAGGAAACAACAAACAGGGGCTTGAGCTTACTATAAAGGCTTTAACAGGAGATTTAAGCGATGAAAAAGACTTAATAGTTTACAAAGAAAATAAAAATCCTGAAATTTCGCTGATATTCAACAACCTGGTTGATACTGATATGTTATTTGGCCACAGAAATGATGTTGCGGGGTTTGCCGGGGCGCTGGAAGAGATTGACAGTTACCTGGAGAAGATCATTCCGTTGATTACAGGAGATGACCTGTTGATTATCACTGCTGACCATGGTTGTGATCCCACGGTCCCCGGCACTGACCATACAAGAGAAATGGCGCCTGTCCTGGTTTACAGTCCTTCTATTGCCCCACGAGACCTGGGCCAAAGAGAAACGTTTTCTGATGTAGCGGCTACTGTCTGTCAGTGGCTTGGATTGCCCTGCCAGTGGCCTGGCAAGTCTCTTATTACAGCATGAATTTAAATAATATCAACATCTTTACCTTCTCGTAACTCCTCAAGCATTGCAATTATAAGCATTAAATACCCTATAGCCGCATTAACGACTTTAAGCATTGTTTCCTGTTTAATTTCTTTCACTTTGTACCTCCTTTTGAATATTTTATTCAATTATATATGAATACAATTATAAATCAATATATTTTATTTTAAATAAATGGAGAAAAAAGATGTTTATAAAAAAATTGGTAAGAACATTCAGCAAGAGAGAAAAGAACAAGGATACTCTCAGGAATCTTTTGCAGAATTAATGAATGTTAGTTGGAGCTATGTATCAAAAATAGAATGCGGGATACTAAACTTATCAATTGGAAAATTGTATGATATAGCTGATTTTTTAAATACAGACCTGAAAAATCTTTTAAAACTTGATTAATTCTTAACTATATTAAAAAATCTGGTAGTGGTTAAATAGTGCCTGATAAACGTAGAATGTCATTCTAATGCCAACTTGCAATAAATCGAGTAAAAAAGAGTGCTGTCATTGCAATGACATTAGCCTATTTCATAAAGGTTAATTTATCCTTTCAGCGCCAAAATATGGCTGTAATGCCTTTGGAATCAGAATTGAACCATCTTCCTGCCGGCAGTTTTCAAGGATTGCAGCAAAAGTACGGCCGACTGCAAGCCCTGAACCGTTTATTGTATGCATAAACTCAGGTTTATTTGTCTCTTTTGACCTGTATTTAAGCCCTGTCCGTCTTGCCTGAAAATCCCCAAAGTTACTGCAACTTGAAATTTCCCTGTAAGCCTCTGATGAAGGCAGCCATACTTCAAGGTCATAGCATTTTTGCGCGCTAAAACCCAGATCACCTGTGCAAAGCTCAATTCTTCTATATGGAAGCTCAAGTAATTCCAATATTTTTTCAGCGTCGCAAGTGAGCTTTTCATGCTCCTCAGCGGAAGTTTGAGGTGTGCAGAGCTTGACCAGCTCAACTTTATTGAACTGGTGCTGCCTTATCAACCCTCTTGTATCCTTGCCGGCAGAGCCTGCTTCCCGCCTGAAACAAGGGGTATAAGCAGTCATGTATATCGGAAGGTCTTCTTCCTTAAGGATTTCATTGCCGTAAATGTTGGTTAGCGGCACTTCTGCGGTGGGAAGCAGGAAAAGATCCTCTTCTTCGCATTTATACATGTCTTCTCTGAACTTGGGAAGCTGTCCTGTTCCTGTCATAGAAGCTGTATTAACTAAATAAGGCGGCATGTATTCGGTATAGCCGTTTTGTCGGGTCTGAACATCAAGAAAAAAATTTATAAGCGCTCTTTCCAGCCTTGCCCCCTGGCCTTTATACACAGTAAACCTTGATTCAGAGATTTTAACCCCTCTTTCAAAATCAAGAAGACCTTTTTCAACTCCGATATCCCAGTGCGGTTTTACAGGAAAAGACTTTTGCGGAACTTCCCCGACTGTTTTTATGATAATGTTTGCTGTTTCATCAGGCCCGATTGGGGTGGTTTCATCAGGGGTATTGGGGATATTTAGCAGGAAATTTTTCTGTTTTTCGTTTAGCTCGTTTTCTTTTTCCTCCAGTTCTTTTATCTCATCTCCCGTTTGACGGACTTTTTCCTGAAGTTCATCAGTGTTTTTGCCCTCTTTTTTGAGCTTTCCAATGTCCTGGGATGAGTTTTTCCTCTGAGCCCTGAGGTTGTCAGCTTTTACCTGGAGCTCTCTTCTTTGTTTGTCAACATTTATAATTTCATCAACGGACAGGTCAGGGTTCCTGCGCTTTAAAAGTTCATTTATCCTGTCAGGGTTTTCCCTTATTTGTTTTATATCAAGCATTTTTAAAAATTTTCCTCAACATGAATACCAGACAATTATAACCCGAAATCTTAAGCAATAACCCTTGTCTCCCGAAACTGTGCTGATAACTCTTAAATTGTCATTGCGAGGGCTCAATGACAATTTGAGAGCCCGTGGCAATCTGTGAAACCTCGTGTAAAGGCTTAAAATTATAGCTTAAAGCGATGTTGCTCAGATTCCCTTGCGAAGCGGGAG
>JANQEB010000269.1 GCA_028278605.1 Candidatus Gastranaerophilales bacterium | reverse complement strand
TAAAATACGAAATAAAATAACATTTTTTTCAACAGTTTATGCTATTATCTGTGCCTATAATGCAATCATATTGCTGAATTTACATATTTAAGCTAATTCGCGACTCGGGTTATTTAATCACATTGTTAATAGTTTCTGGACCATCACCCCTTTCTTGTATTAAAAATTATATTTGCTGTTTTATTTAATACAAGAGAAAATTAATAGATGTTTTTTTAATGTTACATCTTTTTGTTGCGGCTTATCCAAAAATTCAATTACAAAAAACTTTACTTATATTCAAATTTATTTATATTGATATAAAATTCAAGACACACTTGCTTCTTCAGTGTAGTATTCCACCAGGTTAGCGCTGAGTGATTTGTTTACAAGTACATTAAAAGCTTTTGTGCCCAGAGGTTTTCTTAAAAATTTAATATTTGAGCTGTAGTCAGTCTTCATTTTTCTCAAACTGTCCTTGCTTTCCATAATCACAAAGACCTGGGTGCTTTTAAGCATGCTGTATTTGTTAACACATTTAGGGCAATTTTCATACAATGAGAAGCCAACAAATAAAAAATCAATGCTCATTGCCCTGAAATACTGGTTTATAGAGTTAATATCGCTTGTAACAAACACATTTCCCTGATTAAACCCCATATCAACCAGGTTTCTTACGAACCAGGCTGTGTTCAATACATTTTTATCAACAATTAACACGTTTTGATTTTTTACAAAGTCCTTTAATACAGGCCTATAAATTGCCGATTCTGAAGGTTTTTCTTCGCTTTGCTCGACAAAATTAACATTAACCTTTTTTATACCAAAGTTTATAAGTTTATTAATAAGCTCTTCGGTTAAATAACCGCCGCTTTTAACGATTAAAGTCCCTTTATCCCAGACATCATCGTTTAAAATTATGCTTAGCTTCCTGCTTTGCATAAGTTTATCAACTTTTAGCTTGATAAGATCAACATAATTCGGTATATATTTCTGTTTAACGCTCATCCCTGACCTCCATATTGTAAATTTGTTTATATATTCATATGAATTATCGTAATATAACTTAAAAAACTTTAATAATTCTTAATAAAATTTGAACAAGAATGATAAAATTAATCTAAATAATGTAGAAAACTGTAATTCACATAAAAATTTTTTTATTATTTAATATTTCCGGAAGAAGGGAAGCGACTTGAGCAAGATTAAGGTTTTAACAGTATTTGGGACCCGGCCGGAAGCCATAAAAATGGCTCCTGTGGTTATGAAGCTGCAAAATAACAATGTTCTTTTTGATAGCCGTGTTTGTATAACAACGCAGCACCGTGAAATGCTTCACCAGGCGCTTAAACTGTTTAACATAAAGCCTGGTTATGACCTTGACCTGATGAAACCTGACCAGGACCTGTGGAATTTAACTTCCGCTGTGCTTCTTGGGATAAAAAATGTAATCAAAGACTTTGAGCCGGACGTGATGCTGGTCCACGGCGATACAACCACGACCCTTGCCGCAAGCCTTTCAGCTTACTACGCTAAAATCCCGGTTGGCCATGTTGAAGCCGGTTTAAGGACTTTCAATAAATACTACCCCTTCCCTGAAGAAATTAACCGCTTAATTGCGGATTCAATTTCCTCATTTCACTTTGCCCCAACGCAAAGGGCTGTTGATAACCTGATAAATTCCGGCATAGATAAAAATAGCATTTATCTAACAGGGAATACCGTCATTGACTCTCTTTTATACACAGTTGAAAACCACAAATTCAGCCCTGATGAGTTGAACACAGATTCCAGCCTTAAAACAATACTTCTGACCTCACATAGAAGGGAAAATTTTGGTGAACCATTAGAAAAAATTTGCGAAGCCGTAAAAATCCTGGTAAAAAACAACCCTGACATAGAAGTTATCTATCCTGTGCATCTTAACCCTAATGTGAAATCCACTGTTCATAGGCTTTTAGATAACATTGACCGTGTAAAGTTAATAGAGCCGGCTGAGTACGCAAAATTCTGCGCCTTAATGGAGAGTTCACATATAATCCTGACTGACTCAGGCGGAATCCAGGAAGAGGCGCCGTCTTTAGGCAAACCTGTATTTGTGCTGCGTGATGAAACAGAGCGTCCAGAGGCGGTTGAATCAGGCTCAGTCAAGCTGGTTGGCCCACACACGGATAAAATAGTCGATTCTGTGCAGGAGTTATTGGACTTTGAAGATAAATACAGGCAAATGACAAATGCTGTAAACCCATACGGAGATGGAAAAGCCTCAGATAGAATCATTAAAGTGTTATTGCAGCACTTTGAAACCCCAATGCACGAACATTTTGAAATTTGCTGATTTTTTTAGATAATAATATAGATTAAAATACAGGTCTAAAAATTATGATTAAGCATGAGCAGCCTAACCACGTTATTAATGCGACTTACGAAGATATAAAAACAAGCAGGAAATTCCCGCAGGAGATCACGTTTGGTTTTTGCGGTTCACCATATGGCCGGGTCTTTGTGGCAAAAACCCGAAAAGGGCTTTGTAATCTCGAATTTATACAGCATGATGAAGATTTTTACATGCACAAACCCGGTAAAAAGTTCACTATAACAACTATTAGCCGCGATGATGAATTTGCAAGCGCAACAGTGAACAAAATTTATAACTCAAATGATAAGCTGAATTTACACCTTGTGGGTACCCAATTCCAGCTGAAAGTATGGCAAGCACTGCTTAATTTAGGCCGGGACAGAGTGTGTTCATATACAGAAATCGCACAACAGGCAGGATTTCCCGACTCAGTCAGGGCAGTAGCCAATGCCATAGGTAAAAACCCGGTTCATTACCTTGTACCCTGCCATAGGGTCGTAAGAAAAAACGGTTCATTAGGCGGATATGCAGGCGGTCTGGATAAAAAGAAGCAACTGTTAGCTTTTGAAAATCTATGTCCTTGTTAAGTTTTATTAATAAAATTTTAATTGTAATTTAAATTTGTATAAATTGTATAAATTTTTTAACATTCTTAATGTTATTTTGTAATTTAAGAAAAAATTCTTGAATTATCATTTAAAAATCATTTATCATTATAATAACAAACACTATCCGGGCACTTAAAGGCAAAGGGTTAATTTACACT
Source organism: Candidatus Gastranaerophilales bacterium (assembly GCA_028278605.1). GTDB lineage: Bacteria > Cyanobacteriota > Vampirovibrionia > Gastranaerophilales > UBA9971 > JANQEB01. Next base: position 11,537 of record JANQEB010000269.1, on the reverse strand, counting down.
ATATACTTATATATAGGAGCATTGAGCAAATGGACGGCCAGGGCCAAAGGGAAAGAAAAATAGAGTTTAAAAAAAGACATGACATTGTCTTGAAGAAGTATTCTCCAAAGGAGAAAAATAAAATTTGCAAGATAAAAATTGCAAAATACGTTAGTGCGTACGAATTTAACAATGACAGCCCGGGAAATTCGGAACTTTTAATTTAAGCAAAACCTCCAAATAAATAAGATTTACTCTGCTGCTAAGAATGGACTCAAAACAGCAGAGTTGTTATTTTCTCTCGATAATTTCAATCGCAAACCCGTCAGGGTCCTTTAAAAACGCTATTTTAGGCCCGCCTTCTTTTACATAAAAAGGAGGGCGGGTATAATCCATATCAAATGACTTTAATTTTTCCGTAAAAGCGTCAATATCATTTGTCTCAAAAGCCATATGCCCAAAGTAAGTCCCCTGCTGGTAACCCTCTTCAGGCTGCTTATGGTTATATGTCAGCTCAATAGTGCAGCATTTTCTTTCATCAGCAACAAAATACAGGGTTGCATCTTTCAATTCCATCTGCTTGAGCTGTTGTAACCCCATAACCTGAGTGTAAAACTCAAGTGATTTTTCGATGTTTTTTACCCTTATCATAGTGTGCGCAAATTTCATATCTTCCTCCTGTGCGGATTATTCTGAATACCTAAGTTATCAATACCTAGTGGTAAGATTACTAAATAATATGCTAAAAGCGAACACCTGTCATTGCGAGGGCTTTAGCGAAAATGAGTTGCAAAGCAACTCCTGCTTCGCAAGCCCGTGGCAATCTGTGAAACCCTCGTATCAAAGCTTGAAATTTATAGTTTACTACGATGTTGCTCAGATTCCCACGTCGCTTCGCTCCTCGGAATGACAGCCCGACGAGTTTTGTCATATTAATTACAAATCTATACACTAGACTGAACACACCGCGCCTTTGCTTGCTGAACTTACTGTTTTAGCATATCTTGAGAGATAGCCCCTCTTGATCTGCCTGTTCTCAGGCTTAAATTCCTGCTTTCTCTTTTCAATTTCATTGTCAGAAAGCAAAACATCCATTGTCCTGTTAGGAATATCAATTTTAATCCTGTCCCCGTCTTTAAGAATCCCTATAACGCCTCCAGCTGTTGCCTCCGGGGCGATATGCCCAATACAAAGCCCTCTTGTTCCGCCGGAGAACCTGCCGTCAGTAATCAACGCTACCTCTTTGCCAAGTCCCTTCCCGACAATAGAAGCTGTTACAGCAAGCATTTCACGCATTCCGGGGCCGCCTTTGGGGCCTTCGTTTTTGATGACAACCACATCACCCGCTTTAATCTGCTCAGCATTAACCGCACTCATAGCAGCTTCTTCACCGCTGAACACCCTTGCTGTCCCCTCAAAAGTATGACATTCAGGTTCAATGCCGGAAATTTTAATTACACATCCTTTAGGCGCAATGTTTCCGTAAAGTACAGCAAGTCCTGCTGTCTTTGTAATAGGATTATCAGGGGTTTTTATTACATTTGAATCAACCCATGCGTTATTTGCAATCTCTGAAATACTAAGCCCGGAAACTCCTTTTGTCTCGGTAATCCCTATGTTGCCTGCAATAAGGTTTTTTAACGCTCCCGGAATTCCTCCGGCATTTTCAAGGTCTGTCATAGTAAGTGTGCTTGACGGGTCAAGCTTGATTATCTGGGGAATCTTCGCTGCTAATTCGTCAAAATCCTTGAGGGAAATATCAACTTCAGCCTCATTAGCAATTGCCAGTAAGTGCAGCACTGAGTTTGTGGAACCGCCAAGCGCCAGGTCAGCAATTATTGCGTTTCTCATTGAATCCTTTGTAATTATTGACCCTGGTGTGATGTTATTTTTGACAAGATCAACAACAGTAACCCCGCTGTCAAAAGCCAAGCGGCGTTTTTTGGCTGAAACCGCAGCCGCAGAAGCACAACCAGGCAAACTCATACCCATAACTTCCGTAAGGCAGGCCATTGTGTTTGCAGTGTAAAGCCCCTGGCAGGAACCTATGCCGGGACAAGCGTTAATTTCCATCTTTTCAAGCTGTTCCTGAGTAATTTTACCGGCTTTATACTGGCCTGATGCCTCAAATGTCCCTCTTATAAGGGTTAATGACTGGTTCTCGCAGCAACCGTCAAGCATTGGCCCGGCTGTTAAAACTATACACGGTATGTTAATCCTGGCTGCAGCCATTAACATGCCGGGAGTTATCTTGTCGCAATTGGTAAGCAAGACCAGGCCATCTAAAGAATGGGCATTAGCAACTGATTCCACGCAGTCAGCTATGAGTTCCCTTGATGGCAGGGAATACCTCATTCCTTCATGCCCCATTGCGATTCCATCACACAGCGCAGGAACCCCAAAGATAAATGCATGCCCGCCCCCGGTATGGATTCCCTTTTCAATATATCTTTCAAGGTCTCTCATTCCGGAATGTCCCGGTACAAGGTCGGTAAATGCGCTTGCAATTCCGATAAACGGTGAATCAAGCTGCTTTTTTGTAATTCCTGTGGAATATAACAACCCTCTTTGCGCTGTTCTGTCCACACCCTTCTTTATTACATCGCTTCTCATATATTTTCCTCATTTTAATATCTGGGTTTTTTATATCAGGTTTATAGAGTAAAAAAATTATATCATGTACATATTATTGAAAATTAGTGCAAATAGCCTGCCCATATGCAAAAATTCTTTGATTACCTGCTAAACATAATAATAATAGCTGCTGTGGTCGCCATAGTCTTTGCAACTTTACAAACCCCGGATGATAAATATTCTAAAAAAATAACCGATATAACCGCAGAAGGCTTCACTCCGGAAAAACTGGCAGACCCGGACCAAAGCGCTTACCGGGGAAATGAACATATCCCGTTTGAACACGGTGATCTGAGTGTAAAAATTTATCCCAGGGCAAACTATAAAATTTATGCGATGGTTATGAGCAAAAAACATTACAGTTTTGGCTGGGAAAGCAATCTTTCCCCATATGACCTTGCTTTAGCCTGGAACAAGCTTATGCTGCCTGAGTACCAGCGTGAAATAGAATATAACCACGGAAACAGGTGGTATTTTTTTAGATATAGTAATAACTTTCCTTTACCGGCATCTTATGTTTACAGACATTCAGCTAATACCCATATTATTCCTTCCACTTCCGGGCTGAAAAAATTCCTGGACCTGGTCAGAGTCCGGGACAAGGTTTATATGGAAGGTTACCTTGTCAACGTTAACGGCAAAAAAGGAAAGGACACTGTATGGTGGAACTCAAGCCTTACCAGGGATGACCGTGGCGACGGCGCCTGCGAAATCCTTTACTTAAAGAAAGCTATCCTTGGTGATAGGGTCTTCGAGTAAAGGCAGAGCGTGATTACAACTCTTCGATAGAGTAACCTCTTAGCTCTTTATCCAGTTGCTTTGAATTTATAACAATGCTATCCAGAAGCTCACGAAAACCTTTCCCGTGGTTTTTTTCTTTTGTATGGGCCAGCTCGTGCAGAATCACGTAATCTGCCAGGTAATCAGGCAAACGCATTAAATGCAGGTTTAAGTTAATGTTATTTACTGAAGAGCAACTGCCCCATCTGGATTTGAGGTTTTTTATGAATACTTTTTTATAATTAAAATTATATTTTTTAGCTATTTGCTCAACCCTGGCAGGTAAGTACTGTTTTGCTCTTACTCTTAAAGCTTTAATAATAGCAGTTTTAATTTCATCCTGAACCTTTAAGTCTGACACATCAGTGTTTTTCGGGTAATAAAAATGCAGATGACCGCCTGTTAAATCATATTCACATTTATTTTTGGCGTGTTTCAGGATTTTCAGGCTAAAGCTTTTACATTTAAACCCCCGGTTTTCATCAAAAATTCGTTTTTTGGCATTGATTTTTTCCAGGCAAGCCTGAATTTGTTGTGATTTTTGCAAAACAAAGTCCATAGCTTCGCTGTATGAACATCTTGAAGGGAGTGTTACCCGTATTTTCCCGCCTGGCTTAACCGCAATCCTGAGAAACTTTGCCCTTTTGTTTTTAACAAAGTTAACATCGCCTACTTCTTGTATGTGAAAACTCTTTGATGGCATACTCTTACTAAAAGCCAAAATAAATAACCGTTTTTGATATAATTACATAACAAATGATTATAACAAAAGCTTATCGGAAAAAGTTGAGTCTACAAGAGGGAGTTAATGTTAATTTTCCTTAAAAAACTTATCAAGAAAATATCTGAATTTAATGACTCGATTTCTCAGTATAACGAAGTAGCCAAACAAACGGCCATTCCTTCAAAAGCATACGTGAACTGGGGGGTTTACCTGGCTAACAGCGGTAATATGGAGGAAGCCCTGGAGAAATTTGAGTCTTCTTCATACATGAGGCCCTTAAACCCGGAGAGTTTTAATAATTGGGGCATTGCCTTAGCTGCTATGGAAAGGTACGAGGAAGCCATAGAGAAATTTCGCGAAGCTATCAAGATAACCCCCCGGCATGTTAAGTCATATATGCTCTGGGGTGCGGCGCTTGTAGAGCTTGGAGAGTTTGAGGAAGCGGAAAAGAAGTATCAAAAAGCGCTTGAGCTAAAACCTAAAGACCCTGAAATTTATATTAACTGGGGAATTTCACTTGCCAGGCAGGAAAAGAAAACTCTTGCTGAAATAAAGTTCAAAAAGGCAGTGGAAATTAATCCCAGGGCACCGCAGGCTGTTTTTTTGCTGGCAGTAATTTTAACAGAGCTGGAAAAATTTGATGAAGCGATAGAAAAGATTGAACTGTCGATAAAATTGCACCCTAATAACCCTGAAAATTGGTATTATTATTCCATTGCCTTATTCAAAAAGGGCTTGCACCTGGAAGCTTTTGACAAGGCCAAAATGGCTGTAACAATGAACCCGACAAAAGCGGATTTTCAGGTTAATATGGCAGAGGTTCTTTTTGAGCTGGGCAAAACTGACAAAGCGCTTGAATGCTATGAGCTTGCGGAAACACTGGGGCCTGACAACCCGGAAGTTTTTTCCTCGTGGGGAGTTGCGCTTCAAAAGACGGGGGAACATTTTGAAGCTGTTGCAAAATTGGAAAAGGCTTTTAAGTTAGACCCGAAAAATAATATGACAAAATATTACCTTGCGCTTTCCCGGGCAGAAATAGGTGAGCTCAATGAAGCGCAGGAAATGCTGGAAAAGGTTATTGCAGAGGATGAGCGTTATATTGAGGCCTATATGAAACTAGGTTCAATTGCATGCGTCAAAGGTGATTTCTATAGCGCCATTGCAAGATACAAAGAAGCAGCGAAGTATTCTATCAAGAAAACAGAGGCTAACTACCTTATAGCTTCCGCGTATACAATGATGTGTATGTATAACGAGGCAATCGAGTATTACAAACTGGCAATAGAAAGCGATCATAACCATATAGATTCCTATGTCGGCTGTGCTGTTGCCTTAAGCGAAGTTGATGATACTAAAGATGCAATCAGAAAGATAAGAAAGGCTTATCAACTGGCCCCTGATTCAGCGCAGATAAACATGATCTATGGGGTGATTCTTCTTAAAGACGAAAAGACAATTAAAGACGCGATTGAAAAGCTGGATAATGCCATAAAACTTGAGCCTGACAATGAAGCTGCCTTGATAGGCAAGGGTGAGGCTTTAGTTAAGTTAAAAAAATACGATGATGCAATTTCCTTCTTGAATCAGGTGGTATTTACAAACCCGGAGCTGATTCCTGCTTATTTTATAATCGGCGCGGCTTATGAGGAAAAAGCGGATTCTGAAAACAAAGAAGAAAATTATATCAACGCAACACAGTATTATGCAAAGGTACTGGAGCAGGAACCTGATCATATAGGCGCGCATTCGAGCATTGCATACATTAAAGCCCGGTTAGGAGACACAAAAAGCTTTGAAAATGAGCTAAAACGGCTTAATGAAGTTTATCCCGAGCAAAAAGAATTAATAAAGATTTATTTTGAAAAAAGTCTTGAAAAGCTTGACTATAAGAAGAATTTCGAGGATATTATTAATTTAGGGAAGAAGCCATGAAAGATATTGAGAAAGAAATAGATTCACTGATCGCAAAAAGATCAAACTTTACAACTATCCTGATTGTGCTGGCAACTGGTATAATGGGTGTAACACTTAATTTTAAATTTGCATACTTAATTCCAGTGATAGCAGGTGTTGGACTCTTTATATTTTTTATGAATGCCATGCTTAATACTGATGAACAAATTAATTGTTTAACAAAGGAGCTTAAAAAATGAATATAGAAATAATAGCAGAAGTTATTGCTTGGATTTTAGTTACTTTTATGATGTGTTATTTTGCATACGGAATGTGGAAAATAACACCTAAAAAAATTAACGGGAAATTTAAAGAATGAATATAGAAACTATCGCAGAAATTATTGGCTGGATCTTAGTTACTTTTATGATGGTATATTTTGGTTATATAGGATGGAAAATATCTCCTAAAAAAGTTAACGGGGAGTTTAAAGACTGACTAAAGATTGTGAATAAGTAATCATGAGCGAAAGAAAGACAGAAAAATGGCTATAGTAGTACAAAAATTCGGCGGGACATCAGTAGGAGATACGGCAAAAATCAAAAATGTCGCTAAAGCCGTAATCAGGGAATACAGAAACGGGAATAAGGTTGTAGCTGTAGTTTCTGCGATGGGAAAAACAACTGACTACCTGGTAAAACTCGCAAAAGAAATATCCCCAAACCCATGCCACAGGGAAATGGATATGCTGCTGTCATCAGGCGAACAGGTGTCAATTTCGCTTCTGGCAATGGCCATACAGGAAGCCGGTTGCCCCTGTGTTAGCATGCTGGCTTCCCAGATAGGGATTATAACTGAAAACGTACATTCCAGGGCAAGGATTGTTGATATTAAGACAGATAAAATTCAAAAATACCTGGATGATAATAAAATAGTTGTAGCAGCAGGGTTTCAGGGGATAACCCTGGAAGGCGAAATCACAACCCTGGGAAGAGGAGGTTCTGATACCTCGGCAGTTGCTATTGCAGCGGCGTTGAAAGCGCAAAGGTGTGATATTTACAGTGATGTTGACGCTATTTACACGGCTGATCCTCGCATGGTTCCCCTGGCAAGCAGGCTCGGTGAGGTATCATACGGGGAAATGCTGGAACTGGCAAGGGTTGGAGCAAAAGTACTTCACCCAAGGTCAGTGGAAACCGCAAAGCAGTTTAATATGCCGCTAAGACTTAGAAGCAGTTTCAATATTGAGGATACAGGCACATTAGTTGTAGGAGATGACGAAATGGAATTACATAGGCCGGTTACAGGAATTGCAGCAGATTTAAAACAGGTGAGGATTGCTATTTTAAGGGTCCCGGATAAGCCCGGTGTTGCCGCAAAGATATTTGGCACCCTTTCAGAGAACAATATCAGCGTTGATATGATTATTCAGTCGCTGGAAGAAGATCAGTATAACAATATCGCATTTACAGTGAATGAAAGCGATCTTACCAATGCTATAAGCGTGCTGGAAAGGGTAAGACAGGAAATTGAGGCTTCCGAGATTGTTGTAGATAACAATATCGCAAAAGTAAGTCTTGTTGGCGCCGGTATGGTTGACAGACCGGGAATTGCAGCCGGCATGTTCAATGCCCTGGCTGATGCGGGAATCAACATTAAGATGATTTCCACCAGTGAAATCAAGATCAGCTGTCTTGTGGCAAAAGAAAAAGCTGAAAATGCCCTTAAATCAATCCACACAAAGTTCGGACTTGACGCAAAAGAGCTTCAGTCAATAGATGCTACTGAATAATATTTTAACGTCATCCTGAACCGTGTAAGATAGACTGCTAATGACGTGAATAGCTATGTCAAGGCTCTTTCTTGCAGAAAATATACTGTTAAAATAACGTGAGCTGAAGGGATTTATCCTTTTCAGGAGCAGGTTTGTCAAATTTACTGAGGTTTAGCAGCTCGTTTTGAATTTGTTTCAAAAATGGCGAGGGGTCCAGGTTTTTATAAGTTCCCTGCCATTTTCTCTTTACAGCACGGCTAAGAAACAGCCGTTGCTCTGCTCTTGTCATACCCACGTAGAATAAACGCCTTTCCTCTTCTATCTCATCCCTGTCCTGAGCGCGGTAAAGAGGCATGATTTCATTTTCAAGCCCCGCTATAAATACGCATTTGAACTCCAACCCCTTGGAAGAGTGCAGTGTTAACAGCGAAATCCTGTCTGCTCTCTGGTCAAGCGTATCTATCTCTGATAAAAGCGAGACTTCCTCAATGAAGTCGCCTTTTTGGTTATGGGTTTTGGCTAACTGAACCAGGTATTTTAAGATATGATCGTCAATTTTACCGCTGAATTCCTCAGATAGCCTGTTTAGCTGTTCACTTAGCGGTTCATTATCGTTAAGCCGGCCTAACAGTTCTTGAATTTCTTTTTTATCGCAGAGCGAATCATTTGATAGCTTAACAAACGGCATGCCTGAACGTTGAAACGCTTCAACCAGGGGTTCCAGCTGTGATGATGCGCGGAATAACACCGCAAAATCCGAAAATGACAGGTCTGTCTCTTCGCCAAACGACCTGTTACTGTCCATAGAAAAGAAGCTATGGCCCCCAATCAGTTTTTCTATAGTGCTTACCACGAATTCAGCTTCTGCTTTGTCAGTTGGAGCTGTATGTATTGTGATTTTTTCATGCGGTTTATCAAATTTGGCGGTTATATTATAGGAATTAATCATCTGGTTTGAAGCATCCACAATGGTTCCGGTGGAACGGTAGTTGTTTTTCAGGTTTATAACCTGAGCCCCCGGATAATCCCCGGTAAAGCTCCGGAAAAATTTGGAATCCCCGCCCCTGAAACCGTAAATTGCCTGGTTAGGATCGCCGATTGCGCATAAATTGCCGTCTGGTGGGGCTAGTAACTTTATAAGTTCGTACTGTTTAGCATCTATATCCTGGTATTCATCCACTGAAATATACTTAAACCTTTCCCGGTAAGTTTTAGCCACATCGGGATTCTCGCTAAGAACCTTTACTGTCAGCACTATAAGATCATCAAAGTCCAGCATATTGTTCTGGCTTAGTTTTTCCTGATATAAAGCCATTTCTTTCCGGATAGATTCATCAACATGGTCAATACGTTTGGCTTTGGAGATTTTAGTAAGCAGCTCTCTGGTGTTTTTTTCTGAAATTTCAAGGTTATTAGTTAGAATGGAAATTTTTTCCTGATTATTAGCAACTCTGAACTCGGGATTCAGCCCTGCCTTGTCGTGAATTTCCTTTAGAATACTTAAACACAGCGAATGAAACGTATGAATATGAATGCCCGCTGAACTGTCAGGGAGCAGTGAATCCAATCTGTCCTGCATTTCCTTTGCAGCGCGGCGGGTAAATGTGATTGCAAGGCAGTTTTGCGGGGAAACATCGTTTTCCGAGACCATATGAGCAATGCGCCTTGTAAGGACACGGGTCTTGCCTGAACCCGGGCCTGCAACAATTAACATCCGGCCGGTTATGTTTTTTGCGGCTGATAGCTGGTTTTCATCAAGCCCTGATAAAACTCCGCCGATTTCAGGAGGGGCAGCTTCACTGTCAGGAGAGGCAGTTTCAACTGCCGGTGCGGGTAAAAGCCCGGTCTGTACAGGTTTAAGCTTTGGAGGGCTTTGCTTTTTGCTTTTTAGCGGGATTTCTATGTCTAGTGTCAGGTTCATTGTGTTTTTTTTTACGAGCTCATCTTCTTCAAAAAGCCTTATAACCCCGTATTCACCATCAAACCCGGCCTGTCTTATTACTTTACCCTCTCTTAAACGGGAAATTGCCTCGCCAAGAATGGGTGAGTCAGCTTTTGAAATCTCATCAACCGGTACATCCCTTAAAATCTTCAGTTCAGGTCCGAGTTTGCGGATTATATCCTCGTAAGCATTGACCACTGACTTGCTGGAAACCCCGACCTGCATAATTTCAGATAAAATTTCCTGCAAAGGCACCAGGCTAAACACTTTTCCTGCAGTAGCAGGCGGGGTAAAATCGCCTTTTCTGTCAGCCAGCTCGTTTACCCTGTGCATAACCCCTATTGTAAGGGGTTTATGGCACACCGGACAGATGCCGTTTAGCTTTATGGTTTCCTCTGGAGTGAGGCAAACATCGCATTTTCTATGCCCATCCTCGTGATACTTGCCTTCTTCCGGGAAAAACTCCACTGTGCCCACATAACCCTCGCCGGTTTTCAGGGCTTTCATTATGCTGAAATAGTCAGGTTCCGTGTCAAACACCGTGGCTTCGCGCGCAAGCTTTGAGGGGGAATGAGCGTCTGAATTTGAGACCAGCCTGTAATTATCCAGGCTGGAAACCTGCCAGTTCATTTCAGGGTCAGAAGATAACCCTGTTTCCACCGCAAAAATATGCCCGGCCAGGTCTGCATAGCAATCCTGAATCGAGTCAAAGCCTGATTTTGATCCTAAAGCCGAGAACCACGGCGTCCAGATATGCGCCGGGATTATGTATGAACCCTCGCCTGAGCTGAGCGTGATTTCCAGCAGGTCTCTTGAGTCCAGTCCAAGTATCGGGCGGCCGTCAGAAACGATGTTTCCGATGGCCGCGAGTTTCTCTCTGAGGTTTTGCGCGGCTGTAAAGTCAGGCGCAAATACCACATGGTGGACTTTTCTTGTTTTATCGCCCTTTTTGTAGATAGTTGAGATTTCTACTGATAGCAAAAACCTGACAGGGTGGTCGTTTATAAGAACCTGTTTTTCTATGTCCTCTCTTAGCCGGAAAACACCGGGCCCGGCCGGGACAAGTTTTTCCTTGATTTCGCTAAACCATGCCGGATGCGTAAAATCCCCTGTTGATATAACGCTTAAGCCTTTTTTTTGCGCCCAGATGGCAAGCTCTTCCAGGTTGCAGCTTTTGCTGGTGGCCCTGGAGTATTTTGAGTGTATATGCAGGTCTGCGTAGAAAAACATTTATACCTCTCCTGTAAATTGAATATTATAGTTATTTTAAGAAGTAAACACTGGATAAAAATAGTACTCATTATGTCATCACGAGGAGGAGCTTTAGCTCCGACGTGGTGATCCGGGAAACGTGGGGTTTATGCTGATATTGTTTATTGGAAAGATTGCCACGTGAGTATTTTTCAAGTTTACTGATTTTTTTTTAGCATTATTGTAAGGAAAAATCCTTCCTCGTAATGACACGCATTATTTTTAGCTGTATCATTGCCTGATTAGGTACTTAATTATAACAAAAATATAAATGCTTTAAACAAGAATACTTATACTAAAATGAGTTAATTTTCTTAAAATCGGGCATGAATGAGGCTATGCTCCCGCTGCCGCAGGCATGAATGAGGCCAGGCTCCCGCTAACGCCTGCAAAGCCTGACATTAAGAAAATCGCTCCTGCTTCGCCATACCGATTTATGCTAATTTATTTCATTTTAAGATTAAGGAATAAACAAAAAGTTTTTACATCTGTTTTGTATTTTACGTCATCCTGAGCCAGCTCGCCCTGCGAGCTGTGCCGAAGGATCTCAAGGTCTAAAA
>JANQEB010000227.1 GCA_028278605.1 Candidatus Gastranaerophilales bacterium | reverse complement strand
CTATAATTTTTTGGCATGAATGAGCTTTAAAATGACCGGTGCGAAAATGAGTTCTTACGAACTCCTGCTTCGCTGCTAAAATGCGGACAGCGCCGCCTGCTTCGCTGCTAAAATGCGGACAGCACCGCCTGCTTCGCTGCTAAAATGCGGACAGCACCGCCTGCTTCGCTGCTAAAATACGGACAGCGCCGCCTGCTTCGCTGCTAAAATGCGGACAGCACCGCCTGCTTCGCTGCTAAAATACGGACAGCGCCGCCTGCTTCGAGAACAAAGCCGGAACATTTTACGCCTCCGCTTCTCAAACAAATGTTACTCAGTCGTATCCTGGCTTTTGGCTAATTCGCGACTCAAGTTATTTAGAACCACTCATTTTAAGGAACATAGTTTATGGTGATTATTTTGAAGCTGCTTTAATACAATGACAGATACTGCGTTGTCTGCTGCTAAAAAACCTAACCGGCCGGCTGTTTTAGCATTTCATCGAGCTCGCCTGACTCATTAAGCGCTTTAAGATCAGTATAACCGCCAATATGCTTTCCGTTTATGAAAATTTGCGGAACACTTGTTCTTCCTGTAGAGCCAATAATTTCTCCCAGTTTTTGTCTTTCTTCAACCTCATTAGCAGTGATATCATGATCCTCAAACGCAACATTTTTTTCGTTAAGCAGCTTTTTAGCCCTTATGCAAAAAGGGCAATAATTTACTGTATAGGTAACAACTTTTGCCATGATAATTCTCCTTTAATAATTAAGCATTTTTATTTTAAGGCATATTTTGCCCATGTTATTGATAACTTTATCTATTTTTAAGAATTAATTTATTTTGTCCAAAACTGTATAAAAGAACGGATATAAGCTTGTAAAGTTAATAATTAATTCAAATCGCCAGTTAGCTAAAAACTAATGGTAGCCGGATGGAATTTTCCTTGTCTCCCAAAACTGTGTTGATAACCTTTAAACTGTCATTGCGAGGGCTCAATGACAATTTGTGAGCCCGTGGCAATCTGTGGAACCCCGTA
>JANQEB010000191.1 GCA_028278605.1 Candidatus Gastranaerophilales bacterium | reverse complement strand
ACAGGATTAAGTTATGATTTTGAAATAACAAACTGCAATCAGGTAGATTATGACCATCTTGCTGCTAATAACGAAGTCCCTTGCCCTGGCGGTAGCTGTACAGATAGCGACCCCGGATGCTGGTACGGAAAAACAGAGACATTCTGTACCGGTACAGGATGCGGCAATGATTTAGGCGGTGGTAAAACTGATAAATACCAATGCAATTATGTCGGTGCGATAGCAGCTTGTCATGCCCTGAATGGGCACAATCCCGCACAATACGGAGAGGGTTGCAGTGATGGTAAATGCACAGAAAACTCAACAGGCTGGCGCCTACCGATAAATGATGAATTGGATGGATTGCGTCTAGATCCCTCCTACTGGCTAGGCGATCTTTCCGATAAAGCATTTAATAATCTTGATCTTTGCGATCACAACAGCGGCCACAGATCGCCGCAGTGCTGTAAGTATAGTGGGTGTAATGGCTCGCCCGGTACTTGCTTCCAGGACGGTATATGGGCGTCAGAGCCGCCTAACCAGAACTTAGTCTACTATCTCTTCTCGGATGAATGGAGAGGCCCCATTATTAATGCTGATACTACTCCCCGGAACGCGTTTTCTGTCAGATGTGTCAGGACTTTATTATGATTTAGTAACCGCTACCAGATTTTTTATTTTTTCAGGTATTTCTCATATAAATCAGGCCTTTTAACTTTAGTCCTGGCCAAAGCCTGTTCTTTGCGCCATTTTGCTATTTCCTGATGGTTCCCTGAGAGCAATATGTCAGGAACTTTCATTCCCCTGAAGTCATACGGCTTTGTATAGTGGGGATATTCCAGCAATCCCTCAGAGAAACTTTCCTCCAGGACTGATTCATCTTTTCCCAGGGCACCGGGAAGCAGCCTTGTTACTGCATCAATTATGCATAATGCAGCTAATTCCCCTCCGGTAAGTACAAAGTCCCCAATAGAAATCTCAATTAGCCCCGGAATCTGTCTTATTCTTTCATCAAAACCCTCATAATGACCACACATCATAACTATCTGGTCTTTTTGCGCTAATTGTTCAGCTTTTGCCTGGTTAAAAACTTCTCCCTGGGGTGTTAATATTATGGATGCCATGTTTTCAGTTTTTGGAATTGAATCATAAGCGTCATAAAAGGGCTGGCACATCAAAACCATGCCTGCACCACCGCCGTATGGTGTATCATCTGCTTTTTTATGCCTGTCCCGAGTAAAATCACGCGGGTTTATGGTATCCACAGAAATTATTCCCTTTTTTTTAGCCCTGGCAGGGATGCTAAAAGAACAATAACCGGTAATTATTTCCGGGAAAAGCGTGATTATATCAAATTTCATGTTTCTCAAACAGCCCTTCAATAACGTTTATGGTAATTTTGCCTTTTTCAAGGTCAACTTCGGGGACAATTTCCTTTTTAAACGGGACCATATACTCTTTTTTGCCCGTATTTTTTATAAATAGCATATCCTGCTGTTTTATGCTTACCACGCCGGAAACCTCGCCAAGGTAATTTCCGTCTGTATCGCAGGCTTTTAGTCCTATCAGGTCGGAAATATAGAATTCGTCTTCTTCCAGGTAACTTATCAGTTCTTCTTTTGGAAGTTTTAACAGGCAGCCTTTGAACTTAACCGTATCATCTACCGAATTAAATTGCTTAAATTTAATAATAGCAGTTTTTTTATGGAACCTGACGCTCTCTATATCAAGCCTCACAGTTTCTGAGCCGCTAACAACATAGACATGCCCGGTTTCGGAAAGTACTTTTTCATTTCCTTCAGTAAAACCGACTTTCACATCGCCTTTTATTCCGTGAAAATTCAATATTTTACCTATAGAAAGAAGTTCTTGAGTTGTTTTTTCCATAATTACAATTCTTTTTTTTCCTTATTATAACTCAAGTTACTAGTGCATAGTTAAGTAACAGGACTTACGCAACTAGCTCGAAAATGTCTTGATTAGTATATTTTTTCATATAGAAATCCTGTAAGAAGTCTCTATGTGAGGCTTCTATGCTTTT
>JANQEB010000190.1 GCA_028278605.1 Candidatus Gastranaerophilales bacterium | reverse complement strand
AAAAGCATAGAAGCCTCACATAGAGACTTCTTACAGGATTTCTATATGAAAAAATATACTAATCAAGATGTTTTCGAGCTAGTTGCGTAAGTCCTGGTTAAAATAGCATAGAAAACCTCTTACGCGTTTATAAGAATTTTTTGTCAGCCAGCTCTCTACTCTAACAGGACTTACGCAATTTATGAATAATATTAAATTTATTAATTCTGCTAAAAAATAGTAGTTTTAGGCAATTTTATCCGGTTTTAAATAATATATAATTTTATTCCAGTAAAGATCAGGGTTGCCGAAGCTAGCAGTAGGCAACCCTGATTGATTTATAAGGTTATTAAACCACTTTAAAAAGAGACCCAACTTATTAAGGGTCTCTTTTTATGAGTATAAATTTTGCTTACTTGCTTAAAGCTTTCTTATTGACTGAACCAGGGATGTTCTGCCAATTAGCAGCCATAATTTTCTTGAATGCTTTTAAAGCTGTGTCTTCCAGTTCACCTAATTCTTCAGCTTTCATAATGAGTTCTCTAAGCGGAAGTAATGCTCTTTGATCACGAAGAACACCGAGTGCTGCTGCTGCGCCTGCTCTTACGAGTTCATTTTCAGATTCGTTTTGAAGAACTTCGATAAGTGCCGGAACTGCTTTTGTATCACCGAGCTTACCGAGTGAAGTTACAGCGTAGATCCTTACGTTAACCCACTCATCTTTAAGCATTACAATGATGTTATCAACAGCTTTTGGATCGCCAAGCTCACCAAGAGCTCTGGTAGCATCACAGCGCACATTCACTTTTTCGTGGTGTAATGACTGAATTAAAGCGTCAACTGCGATATCCCCGATTTCTATAAGGGCATCAGTAGCTGTAATGCAAACCTGGCTGTTCTCATCATTAAGGGACTCAACCAGAGGTATAACCACCTCTTCGCCGCCGAGCCTGCCGAGGGCGCGAGCCGCACGGACTCTTACATCAACGTTTCTGTCTTCTCTTAAGGATGAGATTAAAGGCTGGACTGCTTCCGGGTCATTGAGTTCACCAAGAGCTCTTGCTGCATATAACCTTACTGAACCATTTTTATCGTTCTTTAATGCATCGATTAAATGCTCAACAGCTTCAGGATTTCCCATTTCACCAAGGAGCCTGGCAGCGTTGTAACGTACTTTTTCAGAATTACTGTTGTGTAAATCGTGCACTAATTCTTCAAAAGATTTGTCGCTTTTTTTCTTTCTGTTATTGACGGACTTTACTGGCATTATTATTTTCCTCCGACATTCTTTCTTGCTAAACGTTACATGATGGCACCTCCAATTCGGCTTTCCTTTTATCTAACCACGTAAAAACTTAATAGAGCTTCCATTAATTTAAAAACGATTAGTTAGATAAAATTGCCAAAAATTTGGTCAAATATTAAGTTTTATAAATAAGTGTTTTATCCTTCTGCTCAATACCTGTTAACCACCTATTTTTGTTAACGAGTGTTAATTAAGGGTAAAATTAACACTTGTTTCAATTATAATAATAACATATTTTCAATCTTTTTCCCTTTTTTGGTTACAAATCTTAATACTTGTTAACAACTGTTTTTTTAATATTATGTGCATTTTAGCTTTTACAACAAGTTTTTATAACCAATTTGTTAAGTTTTTTATTAATAAATATCTAAATTAGCAATTTTTTTTCTTGACAGCTCTTGAAAAACATATAAATTTTTCAGGAAACAAGTTAATGATCATTCCTAATAATATTGTAGCAGATTATCAATTTTCACGTTTGTATAAAGATACAGGCAGAAAAATAAGCTTTGCAGATAACCTTGCTCAGAGTATTTTTAATGATAGAAATATAATTGAAGTTGACGGAATAATTATTCCTGAGAGTAATTTTGAAACAAACTATAAAGGAGAAACGTGGATTGCCTCATTTAAAGATGTAAGAGCTGAAAGACCTCTTCCTATTAAAGAAGGATTAAAAAAAATAGCAAGTCTTAAAAGAAGTTTTCTTGCAAGAGGGTACAGGATTTCTGAAGTTGAAAAGCATATACTTAATAATATAGCTGACTTTGCAAAAGTTATTGATAAAAGTCCTTATTTAAGAAACAGAACTTTTTTTAAGATTATAAATAATGGAGGAGACAACGTTGCTGTTAATATTGGCTATAACCAAATAAACAAAGAATATGAGGTATTGAAAATCTCAAGAGAGCCTAATCACCCGGAAGTCCTTGGCAGAATACATGAACGCTCATTTGATCTTCCGGTTTTTAGTCAAGGTAAGATTAATGGCCTACATTATTATATTCAACCAATGGCAATAACAGAGGGGATAACATCGGAAATGGTTGAAGAAGTCAGGCAAAAAATTGAAAAAAAAGGGTATGAACTGGCTGATGATTTTGGGGCTCAACAGATAGGAATATATAGAGAAAGACCGTATTTACTTGACCCTGATTGCGCTGTAGCTGTACAAAATTAACATTTTTTATTTTTACACGGCCGGGAAAATTTCAGGCTTAAACCAAACATTATGAAGACCATTATAATACCTGCTGTTCCAATAATTTCATAAACTGTCATTTAATTTCTCCCATTTCTTTAAAAAGTCTTTCTAATTCAGTATTTATATCTTTAATTGTTGATAAAACCAGTATTTCAGCTAAAATCCCCAAAATAAATAAAATGGTCTTGGATGTGCTGTCAAGGGTAATAAACAAAGCAGATAAACTTCCTATAAGCACAATTTGAATATTCCAAAGGCTTTTTCTTTGTTCAATATTAGCTGAAATCCTTTGTTTTATAACTTCCGGTTTGCTCATTTTATGAATTTCTTATACTTTATTATTAAGATTATATAGTTTTCTTTAAATTGGGTAAAGTCTTATGTTTATAGACAAGGCAAAAATCAAGGTAATCTCAGGTTCCGGCGGAAACGGGACTGTAGCCTGGCGCCGTGAAAAATATGTGGACAAAGGCGGTCCCGCGGGAGGCGACGGAGGAAAAGGCGGTAATGTTTACTTAATTGCCGATTATAACCTTTCTACCTTGCTTGATTTCAAGTATAAATCAATTTTCCAGGCAGAAAAAGGAGAAAACGGCAAGACTAAAAACCAGCATGGAAAAAACGGCGAGGATATTTTTATAAAAGTCCCCTGCGGAAGCATCATAAGAGACGTTGATTCCGGAAAGGTAATAGGTGATCTTGTAGAAGACGCCCAGACACTTCTTATTGCGCAGGGAGGGCGTGGAGGTAGAGGGAATGCAAGGTTTACATCCTCTGTAAGACGTGCCCCGCAGTTTTGTGAACCCGGTGAACCGGGTGTGGAAAGGGAACTTGAGATTGAGCTAAAACTTATTGCTGATGTAGGGCTTCTTGGTATGCCCAATGCGGGTAAATCAACGCTTATCAGCGTAATCAGCGCGGCCCGGCCAAAAATTGCAGATTACCCTTTCACTACCCTTGTCCCTAATCTTGGGATCGTAAAAAAACCTGACGGCACAGGAATCGTGGTTGCTGATATTCCGGGCCTGATTGAAGGGGCCAGCCATGGAGCAGGCTTAGGGCACGAGTTTCTAAGGCATGTGGAAAGGACAAGGATTCTTCTTCATTTGCTGGATGTCTTAGAAGAAGACCCTGTTAAAAACTTTAAAATTATAAACAACGAGCTAAAAAAGCACGATGCAAGGCTGGCAGAGGTTCCGCAGGCGGTTGTGCTCAATAAGATTGATGCTGCAAACGAGTTAAAAGTTCAAATGCTAAAAGAAAAGTTCCGGCAGATGAACTATGATGTTTTTGCAATTTCAGCGGCGACCGGTGCGGGAACTAAAGAACTCGTTAATTTTGTGTCAAAAAAAGTTGAAGAAATACCTCCGCCGAGCTTTAATATAGAGGTAGAAGAGGATGAGGCGGCATTTGACCATGATGACAGTGACTTTTTTATCACCAGAAAGAAAAATGAATTCACGGTTACCGGCGGAAAAGTCCAGCGTTTAGTCTATGTTACTGACCTGAGAAACCCCGAAGCAGTGCACCGGCTTCAAAACATACTAAAGGCAATGGGAGTTGATAAAGCGCTAAAGAGAGCAGGGATTAAAGAGGGAGACATTGTAAAAATACTTGATCTTGAGTTTACGTACTATTCAGAGGATTAAAAATGGGTAATCAAAAATTAAACAAAAGAATTGATATTGTAAGAGATGAAAGAAGCCACATATGGTCATCCTTTCTTGTTACAATAAGCGCCTCGTTGGCCTTAATTATTCAAGGCGGGTATAATGTAATAAGTTTAATTGGGTTTGCAGGTTTAATTTTATCTTTATTTTTATTTGTATCATATTTTAAAAGGTCAGTAGAACTAGATTGCTTAATAAAAAAGATAAAGGAAAAGGAGGATTAAATGACACCTGATGAAATTATAGCTGTTTTGGCAGCGCTTATAGTATTTATTATGTTTATCGGGCTTGGGTTTGTATGGTTTAGAGATCCTGAAAAATCAGACAGGAAGTGTTAATTAAAGAGGTAGATATATTATGAAAGACAAACAGTTTTTAATGATTCCAGGGCCGACCCCGGTGCCTGAAAGAGCGTTGCTTGCAATGGCAAAACACCCGATGGGACACAGGAGCTCTGAGTTTTCAGCAGTGATTAAACAGGTGTACCAGGACTTAAAATGGCTTTTCCAGACTCAGGAAGACGTATTTATCTACACTTCCAGCGGAACAGGCGCCATGGAAGCCGCTATTTTCAACCTGGTGAACCCCGGCGATAAAGTTCTTAGCCTTGTAATCGGTAATTTCAGCGAAAGATGGGCAAAGATTGCTGAAATGAGAGGCGCGGACGTGGAAAAAATTAATTTTGACTGGGGACAGGCTGTTGACCCGGCTGTTTTAAGAGAAAGACTCGACCAGGATATAAATAAAGAAATTAAATTCGTAACACTTATCCATAATGAAACCTCAACCGGTGTTACAAACGACCTTCAAACCCTGGCAAAAATCATCCGGGAGCATGGCGCAATTTCTTTGGTGGACGGTGTTACCAGCGTTGGCGCTATTCCTGTAAAAATGGATGAATGGGGAATTGATGTCCTGGTTTCCGGCAGCCAGAAAGGGTTTATGATCCCTCCGGGGCTGGCTTTCCTGGCTTGCGGCAAAAAAGCATGGCAGGCCTATGAAAACTGCAAAAACCCGAGTTTTTACTTTAACTTCGGGGCTTACAAAAAATCAGTTGCAGAATACACAACCCCCTACACCCCTAATGTTTCACTCATTATTGCCCTTAAAGAAACACTTGATATGATGAAAGAAGAAGCCCTGGAGGGAATTTACAACAGGCATGCCGGCCTTGCTAAAAGAATGAGGGCAGGCATCAGGTCTATGGGCCTTGAGCTGTTTGTGGAAGACGATGCAATCGCCAGCAAGGTGATTACTGCTATTTACCCGCCTGATGGAATTTCTGTTCCCGATATCAGGAAAACCCTTAACAGGGATTTTGACATTGTAGTAGCCAACGGCCAGTCAAAACTCAAGGATAAAATCTTCAGGATGGGACATCTGGGGTTTGTCTCTGAAAAAGATGTAATCACAGCGCTTGGTTCTTTGCAGGCATCTTTAGAAAAACTTGGATGTACCTGTAAATCAGGTTGTTTATGTAAATAATAAGAAGGAGGAATAGGGAAATTGAAAGGTTTTAATGTTCAGCAAATGCTAAAACAGGCCCAGCAGATGCAAAAAAAGCTTGAAAGCACCCAGGAAGAATTAAGAAATACTGAAGTTACAGCCGAATCAGGCGGCGGTGTCATCACTGTAAAGCTTAACGGGAAATATGAGTTTAAATCAATCAAAATAAAACCTGAGGCTATAAACCCTGAAAATCCTGAAAGCGTGGATGAAGATACAATTGAAATGCTGGAAGACCTTATAACCAGCGCAATGCAGGAAGCCAATAAACAGGTAGCCAGTGCCGTTGAGGCTAAAATGGGCTCAGTAACAGGCGGAATGGGGCTGAACCTTCCTCCCGGAATGTTTTAACTGATGGAACTCAACTTATGACTCATTATACAAAACCACTGGCCCGTTTAGTGGAGGAATTCCAGAAACTGCCGGGGATAGGGCCTAAATCTGCGCAACGAATGGCCTTTCAAATCCTGAAAATGCCGGCCCATGAAGTCCGGAAATTCAGTGATGCAATACTTGAAGCAAAAGAAAAGATTAAATACTGCAGGCACTGCTTTAATATGTCCAGCGAAAACCCCTGCGAAATATGCACTGACGACAGAAGAAACCATTCCATTATCTGTGTGGTAGCTGAAACAAGAGATTTGATAGCGCTGGAAAAAACACGGGAATATAAAGGCAGCTATCATGTCCTTCAAGGGTTAATTTCACCCCTTGACGGGATTACCCCTGAGGATTTACGCATAAAAGAGCTGATAGAAAGGCTTCAAAACGAAAAAACAGAAGAAATTATCCTTGCTATTAACCCGTCTGTTGAAGGCGAGGCAACGAGCATGTATTTAACAAAACTTATTAAACCATCAGGTGTAAAAATTTCCCGAATTGCCTTTGGACTCCCTGTAGGCTCAGAACTGGAATACGTGGACGAAATAACTTTGGCAAGGGCTCTTGAAGGCAGGCGTGAAGTTTAGTTATACTAAAATAAGTTAGTTTCCGTTATGTCGGGCTTTGCGGGCGTTAGCTGGAGCATAGCCTCATTCATGCCGGCGGCAGCTGGAGCATAGCCTCATTCATGCCCTATTTTAAGAAAACTAACTCATTTTGGTATAGAGATTCGGGTTAATTAACCTGAACTGCTAAATAGCTAAATTTAGCTTCTGTATTAGATTATACGCACAAAGCATAGAAAAAACTCTGGCTAAAAAAGCTGGAGTTTTTCTA
>JANQEB010000176.1 GCA_028278605.1 Candidatus Gastranaerophilales bacterium | reverse complement strand
AGGAGTGAAACGACGAAGCAATCCACTTGAGTCTACTTAGTGACGGATTGCTTCGCCCGCCCCGCCCATGGCGGGTACCGGGCTCGCAATGACAAATCACGTATTTTTATACCACTGCCTATTTTGATAATAAGGTGTATGTTTATTATAATATTATCGTAATTTATTGCTTAACTATCAATCTAATTTTTTTCGGATTATAATAAACATCTTGTAAAAAATCGGGACAGGCCATGGATAATATTAAAAGATGGTACGATAAAAGCGAAAAGCTTGGCGAATTAATGCAAGTCCTTGGCAGTATGTCTGAAAAGGAGCTTAACCAGATATCTAAATACTTATACCGTGTTGTTAATATGCACTGGAAACAGTTAAAACAGCAGGAAGATTCTTTAAGCATAGGCAGAAATAAGCTTTTCGGATATTATAAGGCTTACCAGCAGCAAAAAAGGTGGTATGACCAAAATTCTTCCCTGAGAAGCGCGTTAAACACATTAAGCACCTTACCTACCCGCGATGTTGACGACATAATTAATGGTTTTATTATTGCAATTAAAGAATCAGGAATGTACGATATGTACTACAAAAAGAAATTACAATTAGAAGACGGTATGGACGAAAAATAAAATTGGAGAGGATAAAATGACATCAAGAAATTATTTATTCACCTCAGAATCAGTTACTGAAGGGCATCCTGATAAAGTATGCGACCAGATTTCAGATGCGATACTGGATGCGTTTTTAGTAAAAGACCCCGCATCAAGGGTTGCAGCGGAAACCAGCGTTACAACCGGTATGGTTCTTGTTACAGGCGAAATTACATCTGACTGCTACGTTGATATCCCTAAAGTAGTAAGACATACGATCGAAAACATCGGCTACATAGGAAAATCAGGCGGCGGCTTTGATGCAAGGACATGTGCGGTTCTTACAAGTATTGATGAACAATCAGCTGATATTGCAGGCGGTGTTAATAAAGCTCTTGAAACAAGAGACGTTTGCGGATGTGATCTGGGAGAATCTGAAGAGCTGGGCGCCGGTGATCAGGGTATTATGTTTGGTTTTGCCTGCGATGAAACACCTGAGTTAATGCCGCTTCCCATTAGCCTTGCCCATAGGCTGGCTTTGAAGCTTTCACAGGCCAGGAAAAATAATGATATCCCCTACCTGAGACCTGACGGTAAAACACAGGTTACTGTAGAATACGTAGACGGCGTTCCTTCAAGAATAGACACCATCATTGTTTCAACACAGCACGACCCCGTGGTTAATAATGAGACTGAAAACGTAAAAGTGCAGCAGATTATAGCTGAAGACCTTAAAAAATACGTAATCAACCCTGTATTTAAAAATGACAGGATAAAACCCGATGAAACAACAAAATACCTTATCAACCCATCGGGAAAATTCGTAATCGGAGGCCCCCAGGGCGATGCCGGGCTTACAGGAAGAAAAATTATTGTTGACACATACGGCGGTTATTCACGTCATGGAGGCGGGGCTTTTAGCGGTAAAGACCCCACAAAAGTTGACAGAAGCGCGGCTTATGCAGCAAGGTATGTCGCTAAAAACATTGTAGCAGCCGGTCTTGCTAAGAAATGCGAAGTCCAGCTTGCTTATGCTATTGGTGTTGCCCAGCCTGTTTCAATTTTTGTTGATACATTCGGAACCGGCATGCTAAGTGATGATGAAATTAGCGAAATCATTAAAAACAACTTTGATTTAAGGCCCTCAGCAATCATCAAAATGTTTGACCTTAGAAACCTGCCTGCTAAAAACAACGGTAATTTTTATAAAAGCCTTGCGGCATACGGACATTTCGGAAGGACAGACATTGATGTCCCCTGGGAGAACACTGATCATACAGAAGCCCTCAGCAAACACTTAGACAGGGCTAAAGCCGGTGAAGTTAGCTGTTGAATAAAAAGGTTTATAAACCGGTTGTTTAAAATCGGTAAATGAATATTATTTTCATTTAACCTTGTTGTGAAATTGAGTAAGAATCAATGGTCCTGAGTCTGTAACAAGGATTGTATGCTCAAAGTGGGCTGATGGCTTGCCATCATCTGTTACAACTGTCCATTTATCAGATTCTGTATGGACTGTGCCTACTCCAAGGTTAAACATCGGCTCTATACATATTGCCATGCCGGGTTTTAATTCCGGCCCGGGGGGGCCGGGCCTGAAATTATAAACAAACGGCTCCTCATGCATGTTTCTTCCGATGCCATGCCCGCCGTAATTCCTGACGATGCCGTACCCGTACTCGTTTGCTTTATCTTCCACAGCAGCAGAAACCGTTTCATATATCCTGTTTCCGGCAAGAACCTGCTCAATGCCCGCATAAAGAGCTTCTTCCGTAACCTTGAGAAGCTGCTTTAATTCATCGGTAATTTCGCCTACAGGAAGCGTAATTGCGGCATCACCTACAAGTCCTTTATAAATTGCGCCTACATCAACACTTATAATATCGCCATCTTTCAGGATCACGTCTTTACCGGGGATTCCGTGGACTACCTGTTCGTTTACGGAAGCGCAGATCGAGCCGGGAAACCCATGGTAACCCTTGAAAGCAGGAATTGCGTTGTTATTCCTGATAAGTTTTTCAGCTTTCTCATCCAGCTCCAGAGTAGAAACGCCTGGTTTTACAAGCTCTTTCATTAACTCGTGAACCTCAGCCACGATGCTTCCGGCTGTTTTCATAAGGTTAATTTCATGCCTGGACTTTTTTGTTATCATATTTTCCTCTTAACATTTTATGGCTCATAAGCTTTAAAAAATTTTTTAATCTGATATAATACTTAATATAGAGAGGCTATAAGGTGACTGTCACATAACCTTATAACCTCATGAAACTAGAACTTGATTGACAAAAGGGCTATTACTACTAACAGTATTAGCTCTTTATCATTTAGCTCTATCTTCATCATCTCACCTCCTTTCTAGTTGTTATGACAGCAGAGGGGAGATTCTATATTAAAATTTCAAAGACCGGGTTTTAAAAAGATGAGGTTTTTAGCTCAAGTTTTTCCATTATTTCAGTGAATATTTCCACGATTTCCCTTTCGCCATTGATATTTATTATAAGACCTTTGTCTGTATAGTAATTGATTAAAGGCTCAGTTTCTTTTTTGTAAGTTCCAATCCTCTTTGTTGCTGTTTCCACGTTGTCGTCAGCACGCTGGGTTAATGGGTTTTCGCACTTATCGCAAACATTTTCCTGTTCCGGAGGGTTGAATTTTAAGTTATACTTGCTTCCGCAATCTTTACATGACCTTCTGAAAGCCATTCTGTCCACTAAAACGCTTTCTGCCAGGTCAATATTAAATACAAAATCAATTTTCTCGTTGATTTCGGCAAGAATTTTATCAAGACCTTCTGCTTGCTCCAGGCTTCTTGGAAAACCGTCAAGGATAAAGCCGTTTTTAGTGTCAGGCCTTGATAACCTGTTTTTAATTATCCGGATTACAAGGCTGGCAGGCGCAAGTTGCCCCTGATTAATGTACTGTTCAGCTATTTTTCCCTCTTCTGTTCCGGCTGCAATCTCTTCTCTGAGCATGCTGCCTGTGTCAATGTGCGGAATCTCAAGTGTCTCAGCTACCTTACTTGCCTGTGTCCCCTTACCGCTGCCCGGAGGGCCTAAAAAAATCATTCTTTTTTTCATTGTTTCAAAAATCCTTCATACTGTCTTGCTAATAAATGTGTTTTTATCTGGTTAATAAAATCCAGCGCAACACCAACCATAATTATAAGCGCAGTCGCGCCAATCCCTTGAAGCGGGGTTATTTTTGTAATGCTTGTTGCGATTCCAGGGATCAATGCAATTATACCAAGACCAAGCGCGCCAATAAAAGTAACCCTGGAAAGAATTTTCTCAAGCGCGTCAGCTGTCGGTTTACCGGGTTTGATTCCGGGAATTGAGCTTCCGTGTTTTTTAAGGTTCTGTGCAATTTCTTTTGGCTGCATATTAGGCATTATAGACGCGTAAAAGAACGTCAATCCCACAATAAGCAGGAAATAAAGCACATAATATATGTATCCGCCCGGATTTAGGACTGTGGTAGTCAGAAATTCAATGAGGTTTTTGAAGAACCCTTCCGGAATATTTGCCTGGCCTGCAACACTAAGGATCGTTGTCGGGAATAAAAGTATTGCCACCGCAAAAATAATCGGCATGACACCGCCGGGATTAAGTTTAAACGGGATATGAGTGTTGATTCCGCCGTAAACCTTATTTCCCACCTGGCGTTTAGCATTAACAATAACTACTTTTCTCATTGCTTCATGCATTATGACGATCAAAACAATGGTAGCAAGAAATATTCCAAGCAAAATAACTAATGCTAATTGCATTCCGGCCTGGCCTGCGACCAGTTGGCCTGTCTTTTCCGTATAAAACGGGATTCCTGCTATAATACCGCAGAAAATTAATATTGAACCGCCGTTTCCCAATCCTCTTTCAGTTATCAGCTCTGCAAGCCACATTATAAACACAGCCCCGGCCGCAAGCGTCAAAACTGAACCTGCAAAGGTTAATGAAAGCATGCTATCCACCTGGAGAGCGTTAATCCTGGTTAAATAGCTCATAAGCACAAATGACTGGAACAGGGCCAGAGCTGCTGTGAAGTTTCTTGTGTACCGGGAGATTTTTCTTCTTCCTTCCTCTCCTTCTTCTTTTTGAAGCCTTTCTAAATTAGGCAGTGCAGCTGCCAGCAGCTGCATAATAATTGATGCTGTAATATATGGGCCGATTCCAAGGGCAAAAATAGAAACTCTACCCAGTGCACCACCCGAAAACAGGTCAAGAAATCCTATAATGTTTCCGCCCTGGCCGCTTTCGATTATTTGCCTGAATGCTTCAGCGTTGATTCCAAACAGGGGGATATGGGTTCCCAGCCTGAATAACGCTATTATTACAAAAGTGAATATCAGTTTTTCTTTTAAGCCTGATACCTGCCACATAGAAGCTAATTGGTCTACTGTCGGGGGGCGCATTTTTGCGTTAGCCATTTTAATCTCCTCAAGTTTTATATGATTTTATTTTTTTATTATATGTAAAAAAAACACTATATGTCTTCTTATTGTACGCACTAAATTTTGGGATTAAATAACTCGAATGACGGGTTAGCTAAAAAACAATTATAGCTTGATAAAAATTCCTTAAAATTTATAGAAAAGAGGCGAAGCCTCTTTTCTAACTTTAGGGTGGTTGTGCGCGGCAGCGGGAGCTAAGGCAGTAGCTCATTCATGGGCGGGTTTTGGCAAATGTTGCATACATGCAATTCGCGACTCAAGTTATTTAATTTTTATAAACTCCAGGCAATTATTAATAAATTTAATAATTTATTAATAATTTATAATATAAAATTCCTTAATATTTATTATAAATTTTAGATAAATTTAATGCAAAAAATATATTATTAATATAGTAATTATGCAGCAATTAGTGTATGAAAACTTGAAAATTAAATTGTAAATAAAACACTTGTAATTAACTTTTTATTAGTTATTATGAGTTGAAATAAGAATTTATATTAAACTTAAATTCAAAACTTATGCTATTAAAAAAATAATTACAAGATAAAAATGGAGAAATCAACCGTGAACAATTTTAAAAAATTATTCCTGGGCGCACTATTCACCGCAATCCTGCTCTTAGCTGCGCCTGTACAGGAAGCACAAGCGGCTGGAGTAACCTTAACCTCTCCAAGTAAGCAATTTTTCTACGGAAAAAATTCTGAATGGTTTTACTATCCGCCATTAGGCGGAACACAATTGTTCTCATCCAACACCCAGGGTGTTAATGAAAATATTAGCTACATACAGTTTGATGTAACAAATACAATCTTTGGAAACCCTTCAGTAAAAGTAAACGCCTCCCTTTCAATGTTCTTAAATTCTGTAGGTGTTATTACAGATGGTGCACCAAGCAACGACGATGAAGTTACATTGTCAGTTTACAGAGTTAATGATGAAGCAGTATACAACGCGTCCGGCCACATTCCAAATACCGGTCAGAACGCTCCTATTGCTTTAGATGAACTGTTAGCAACAAATACTTACAGGGCGTTTGTCAATGAAGAAATCACTTTTGACTTTACTGAACAGATAAACTCTACAATAGTTGAAGACTCATCTTATGTTAGTTTTGCTATTGTAGCAGGTGTGGTAGACGCAACAACCAACTTCACTACAGGACTCGCCGGCAGCCAGTCATTATTTATGACACCGGTCCCGGAACCGATGTCATTATCCTATATGCTTCTGGGATGCTTAGTATTTGCCTTCAGAAGAATTAAGAAAACGGTGCTCGGAATATTTGGGCTAGAATAAGTAAAGGGTAAAAAAGTAAATGTTATGCGGTGGAAGAGCAAACTTAATAAGTTAAAAATGTTCTCCCGCTTTAAATACAAAAATATAAAAAAATTAAAAAATAGTTGAATGAATTAAAGGCAATAGATCATGGGTACGGCAGAATTAATTAATGACAATACAATGGCATCACCACAAATTACATATAGTTGCCTACAGGCAGGAACCTGTACCGATACAATAGATGATATATATAGCGAAAAAAGATTACAATGGTTTATTAAAAGGTTTATCGATATAGCAGGAACAATTTTCGGCGTAATACTAATTTCACCAATTCTCTTGTTGATTGCGCTTTTGGTAAAAATTGACTCACCGGGCCCTGTTTTATTCAAGCAAAAAAGAATGGGGCACAACGGCAAGGAATTTTATATATACAAATTCAGGACTATGTACCGGGATGCAGAGGAAAGACTTAAAGACCTGCTTAAATATAATGAAACAAATGAACTAATGTTCAAGATGGCTAATGACCCAAGAATAACAAGAGTCGGGAAATTCCTGAGAAAGTATAGCCTTGATGAATTAGCACAGCTAATTAACGTGCTTCAGGGTGATATGAGTCTTGTAGGGTTCAGGCCTCCAATACCAAGGGAAGTCGAAAACTACAAAAAATGGCACCACTTAAGATTCAAGTCAATGCCCGGCCTGACCGGTCCCTGGCAAGTCAACGGAAGATCAAGCATTAAAAGCTTTGATAAAGTAGTTGAACTCGAAATTAACTATAACTTCAACTGGAACTTAATTAAAGATTTTGAAATTCTATTTAAGACTATACCGATTGTAATATTTGGAAAAAACGCAGCTTAAATTAATGTTAGCAGTATAACTCGAATCTTCAATTAGCTCAAAGCATTATATAGCTATGCAATTAGCGATTCAAGTTATTTAAACGGTTGCGGTTAGCTGTGTTTGTCCGAATCTAAGGCTTTTGATTAATCTGCTACGTAGATTTCCTCAGGATTATGCAAAGCCCCGCCTAATGGCGTGGGGGCTACATTTTTAAACTTATTTCTTACCGCAATGATCCTCAGGTTTGAATATATATAAATAAGCGGGTTATATTCCCATACAATTTCCTGATAACGGTCATAATACTGTTTTCTTTGTTCAAAATCCAAAACAGTAGCGCCTTTTTCATAAATCTCATCTAGTTCCCGCTCCCAGTCTCTGAGGTCAGCCTTTGTTAGAAGGTCTTTTCCCTTGCGCTGGTTGAACATGTGCAAAGCGCCTGTGCTGCTCCATACGTTCCTGCCGCTGTGAGGTTCCAGCGGGCTGCCTGTTAAACCCATTATACAGGCTTCCCAGTCCAGTGAGTCCGTGAGTTTTCCTATCAGTACGTTAAATTCAATTGGCTTAAAATTAACCTTCATTCCAAGTTTTTCCAGGTCTTCTTTTATCATGACCCCTACAGATTCCCGCTCGGTGTTACCTGCGTTTGTGCTGAGATTGAATTCAACCGGGTTTCTGTATTTATCAAACAGCATACCATTTTCATCCAGGCTAAAACCGGATTTTCTAAGCAGTTCTTTTGCTTTTTCAAGGTTTTTGGGCTCTCCGTCTTTTAATTTTTCATTCAGGAAAATGGATGATAAGCTTTCAGCCGTATAAAGAGGAGCTCCTACACCTCTTAAGATATTAAGTACGGCATTTTTTCTGTCTATAACAAGACTTGCCGCTTTTCTAAAGTTCTTATCATTGAACCATTGCTGCTTTACGGGATCTACGTAGTATTCACCTTCGTCGTTTTTTCTTGTGTTCAGGTTAAACATCAGGAACATCGTGCCTGTATTTGGGCCAAGGTTATATACTTTATAGTCAGAGCGCTCTTCCAGCTCCTTGAACCTGGAAACATTGCTTCCTGAAATGGATAAGACATCAAGCTGGCCTGATTCGAACTTCAGTACCTGGTTATTGATATCACCAACTATGTAAAAAATATATTTATCAAGATATGGAAGCTTTTGACCTTTTTTATCAACCATATAATAGTCAGGGTTCCTGGTAAATTCCACTCTCTGGGCCGGAATATACCTTGCCAGCCTGAACATTCCGCTGGTAACAAACTCTTTCGGCTCAGTAGTTACTCCCCAGAAGGCGCTAAAAGCCTCTTTCCCCTTTTGGGTAACGGGCTTAAGTATATGCTTCGGCGCGATGTTCTGGCTTAACTGCCTTAGAAACGGCGCAAACGGCTTGGGGGTGATGAATTTAACGGTTAATTCATCTATTGCTTTGACATGAGGCATTTTACCGTTGACAAGGGAATTATCACGCGCGCTTGTATTCCCATAACCTTGAGCTATTATTGTATTCCAGGTAAAAGTTACGTCTTCTGAGGTTATAGGCCTGCCGTCAGACCATTTTAACCCCTTTCTTAACTTAACTGTATATATTGTACCGGTTTTATCAATATCAATTGATTTTGCCATCAGCGGTATTACCTGCCCGGTATAAGCATCGGTACCCACAAGGCCGTCAAACATCATCTCAGACATCTGTGAGGAAGTAGCATCCTTTGCATTCCAGGGGTTAAATGTTTTAGGCCCTTCTCCTATCGTGGAATTCCTGAGTTCACCGCCGTATTGGCCAATTTCTCCCTTTGACTGCCTGTATTCTCTTCCGTTAATTTCTACGGTTTCAAACTCTCCGGGCGGGGCTTTTTTAAATTTTTGCGTAAAAACCTGCTCTATGGAGGATTCCTGGGTAACAGGCGTATCTGCATGCAGCACTGTTGTAAGGATTAATGCTATGATTCCCAGGAAGACCATAAAACTGATCAGGTTTTTTATTATATTCATAAACATTTAATTTCCAAACTAACTCTTAGACATAATTATCATATATTAAAGTGCTTATTTTCAATAATTGTTGTTGATACTGATATAGTGTGATCTTAGAAAATTACGAGTCCTGGATCGTATATTACAAGCGAAAAACGAGTTGCGAGCAATCTTCCTTCAGGCATATACCGATTTCAATAAGTAACCGTTAAGTAAAAATAATATTCATAAATCGATATGGTGAAAATTAGCTACAGCTCCTGCATTCGCAAACTAAAATAAACTAAAATAAACTAAAGTAAGCTAAAATAAGCTAAAATAAGCTAAAGTTCCTGTATTCACAAGCTAAAATAAACTAAAGTTTCTGTATTCGCCAGCAAAGCCGGACATAACAGAAATGTCGTTCCTGCTTTGCCTGCGGCAGCGGGAGCCCAGTCTCATTCATGCCAGCGGGAGCATAGCTTCATTCATGCTCGATTTAATATAACTTTTTACAGTAAGGAAAGAGCAGATTGCTGAGACTGTAATTCGCTTATATACTGGTCCATCTGGTTATATTTAAGTGTAAGCTGGTCTCTTCTTTTTTCAAGTCTTTCCTCTTCATTTTCCAGAATGTTATCGAGGTTTGCTATAGTTGTATTTAAGGAATCTTCTCTTGATTCAAAATAACCGTTTACAGGGTCAAGGGTTCCCTCTACAACTGACTCCAGGTCTTGAAGAATACCTGTTATCCCAAGATCCGAATCCCCGACCAGAAGGGCTTTTACTTCAGAGGGATTGTTTTTTAATGCCGCCAGGAATTCATCCTTGTCAAACTCAAGAGTATTTGTTTCTTCTTCAACGCTTGTCCCTACGTCTCCGGTTGAAATTCCAATCATTCCAAAGCTATTATAATCACTAAGACCAGAAGCCATATCTGTTACCATACTTCTGAGATTATTTCTTATAGAAACAAGTGAGTATTCGCCGTATAAGTCATTTCCACTGGAAGTTTCCTTGTCTACAGCGTCTATTGCGCTATTGAAAGATTTTATAAAGTTTTCTACAGCGCTTGTTAACTTATCTGTATCCTGCTCTATATTAAGGTTAATAGTTTCTCCGGCTTCGGTTATATCTTTAAGGCTTATGGTAACACCGATAATACCGCTTATATCGCTGGTAATTGTGTTAGAGTTAACCTCCAGAGCCTCAGTTGATCCGTTAACATAGACCCTTGCGTTTTCTCCAAGAGTCTGTGAAGACAAAGAGTCCCCGCCGGCAGTAATAAGCCCGATTTGCTGCAGGAAATCACCGCTTGTATCTTCAAGGTTTATAGCGGTAGAGCCGGGTTCTGTGGAAATCAGGTTAAATTTATTTTCCCTTGCATCATAACTTATTACGACATTAGAGTCATCATCATTGTTTATTCTGCTGATCAACCCCTGAAGGGTCAGGTCTCCTTCAACTGTAAACTCAGCATCACCAATCTTGAAAGTGTAGCTTTCTTCTGTAAAAGAGCCGGAGAGGTTTGCATCACCGTTAAGAATTGCGCCTTCCTCATCAACTTTACTTACGGTATCAACGCTTGCATATACCTGGTCATAAGGAGCGTCAGATATATTAGCGGCTGTTGCTGTAGAGAGGTTCATAACATTAAAGAAATTACTGGAATCAGAACTTGAACCCAGAGTAAGTTCGCCAATATTATCATTATCTATTTTCAGCTGGAAATTCCCGTTTTCTATGCTTGCCTGAAGCCCGGCTATACCTTCATTATTAATATTATCTACGATATCACTTAAAGTATCGGTTTCGTTTATGGTAAACTCGTGTTTTACACCGTCAACATATATGCTAAATGTACCTTCTTCGCCTTCTTCCCCGCCTTTCAGGGATGCGCTTGAGAGATCAAGAAATTTTTCAGAGCCGTCTATAAGTTGCCCAACCTCAGTAATACTTTGAGCTGTAGTGGCTGTTGCAAGTCTTTCTATTTCCAGCTTGATCTGCTGCATGGCAGAACCGCTTTCAGCAGTTGCCGTTGCAACAGTATCATCAGAAGTAGAGACAGTCCTTTTTTCAAAAAGGTCAAGGGTTTTCGCCAAATTAGCATCAGTGAGGTTTTCAATAGCAAACCTTAAAGATGAAAATTTGGACTCTACAGAACTTAAGGCTGACTTTGCGTTTTGAGCCTCGTTTTTATCTTCTTTATAGCGGTAAAGCCTTGTGCTTTCATTTCGAATTGTCGCATCTATCCATTCCTGGATAGGCAGTCCTGATCCCAAACCACTAAACTGAATAGGCATAGCATACTCTCCTTGTATGACCTTATCATATAATAAATTACTCTGTCTTAATTATAATCCTTTAAAGACATTATTTAAATTTTATATTTTATTTTAACTTTATCTTTATACATTATTCCAATTATTTAATTTTTTTAAACTTATTTAACCAGGGTTACTATTAACTTGAATTGCTAATTAACCCCAATGACGGGTTAGCTAAAAAACAATTATAGCTTGATAAAAATTCCTTTGGGGCGGGCTGGGAGGGCGTTTTAAGGAATTTTTAAAAATAACTAACCCGTCGGGTTAATTAGCGGTATAAGCGGACAATGCCGACAGTTACTCCATAGATAAAATTCCTTGTCATAAACTGCCTGAACTTTTGGTAATGCTCGATTAATTGTGCCTGCTCTTTTAAAGACTTCATCTTTGTGCATTAATTATCTTCGTAAAGAGTAAATCGCACAAAGAAAATGAATAAAAGAAGAGCGGCAAGGGAATTAGCCTTAATCACATTTTCCCAACTGGAAAAAAGTGTAAAAAAATCCCAGGATGTCAATATAGCTGAAATTATCCGGAAATCAACCGAGGTATTGATTACTGAAGCAGAAAACAACCTTAACCTGACTGTTAAAGAGCTGGAAAAAATCAAGAACTACGTTCAGACATACGAGTTTGAGCATCCTGAAAACATGGAAAAACCCTATGATGAAGCAACGGTTCCCGTTGCAATACCTATGACTTCTGATATGCTCGGCAGGATAGATGAGGTTTTAAGCGCTGCTGGCAGGACATATTCAGCGATAGAACTGACAAACCTGGCCTCCCTGGGCGAAATTGAAGAAGTAAAAGATTATGCGGTAAAAATTGTAGCGGGTTTTATTGACAACAGGGAACAGGTTGATGCCCGGATACAGGAACATTCAAGGGGCTGGAACGTCGAAAGGCTCGTGAAAATAGACAGGGATATCCTGAGAATTGCAATTACAGAGATTTTATTTTTTGAAGACGTGCCCGCAAGCGTTTCCATTGACGAAGCAGTGGAAATAGCAAAGAAATACAGCGAACCGGAAAGTTCAAAGTTCATAAACGGCATTCTGGGCCAGGTTACAAGAACAGTAAACCCTTCATAGATTAATTTTGAGGCAAAAAGCACATGTTTAATATATTCAGGAAAAAATCATCTATCCCCCCTGACGGCCCGGAGCAAGACCGGGAATTCTCCCGGGAACAGCCTGATGCTGAAAATACCGGGCCAGAACAGGAAGAAAGCCGGCCGGAAGAGAAAAAGGAATTCTGGGGGATCTCTTTTTCGGGTTTAAAACAGGTTGTGTCAAAGACAAACGAGTTTTTCTCGGAGAATGTGCTTTCCCTGGGCCAGGAAAAAGAAATAATTGATGATGATTTTCTTGATGATTTCGAAGAAAAGCTTATCAGGGCTGATTTAGGGGTGGATACAGCTATATTTATTGCAGAAAAGCTTAGGGACAGTAAAAATAACCTGAAACCTTCTGAAGTAGGAACTTTCCTGAAAAATGAGTTCAGGGAACTTATTACCGGAGCAGGTTCAAACAACATAAACCTCAATCAGGGCGGGCTAAATACGTTTTTAATCACCGGGGTCAACGGCTCAGGCAAGACCACGTTAATTGGCAAGCTTGCCTACAGGTTTAGCTCAGAAGGTAAGCGGGTCCTGGTGGCAGCAGGGGATACTTTCAGGGCAGCAGCCGAAGACCAGCTTGAGATCTGGGCAAATCGCTCAGGCGCTGACATTGTAAGGCGCGATAATGCTGATCCGGCTTCAATTGTGTTTGATGCAATACAAAAAGCAAAGTCTGAAAATTACGATATTTTGCTCATAGACACCGCAGGAAGGCTGCACAACAAATTTAACCTTATGCAGGAACTGGGTAAGATCAAAAAAATTATTGACAGGGAAGCAGCTGAAACACTTGCAGAGTCTATTCTTGTGATTGATGCTACAACCGGCCAGAATGGGTTAAAACAGGCAGAGGTGTTTAAAGAAGCGGTTGATTTAACCTGCGTTGGGCTGACAAAGCTTGATGGCAGTTCCAAAGGCGGAATTGTTGTTGGAATTGCAAAAGAGCTAGGACTGCCTGTAAAGCTGATCGGGGTTGGCGAAAAGATGGAAGACCTGAAAGACTTCAATTCCGACGACTTTGTGTCTGCTATGTTCAGTTAGCCGACTTTTTTATTTGCTCAACAATATTCTTTGCGGCTTCCGGCTTTGCAAGAGACTTATTTGCCTGCTGCATGGACTCCAGTTTTTGAGGGTTATTCAGTATTGAATTTACCATCTCAACCAGTTTCCCGGCGGAACATTCAGCATCCTCAAGATACAAAGCAGCTCCTGATTCCTGCATTGCCCTTGCGTTAAAACGCTGGTGATCAGCAGCAGCATACGGATACGGAATCAGCACGCAGGGCAGTCCGCAAAGGTTTAACTCGGAAATACTAAGGGAACCCGCCCTTGAAATCGCTACATCAGCAGCATTAAGAGGCAATGACATATCTTCAAAATAGGGTTTGACTATATAAGCGGGGTTTTCTCTCAGACCAGGGGGCAAATTCCCCGCGTAT
This sequence comes from Candidatus Gastranaerophilales bacterium, assembly GCA_028278605.1. Classification (GTDB taxonomy): domain Bacteria; phylum Cyanobacteriota; class Vampirovibrionia; order Gastranaerophilales; family UBA9971; genus JANQEB01. The sequence goes on along the minus strand of JANQEB010000176.1, from coordinate 10,774 downwards.
TCATCAAAATTTTTCCTGCCGGTCTGGTGGATTACCTGAAAACCCGGCTCGTTTATAAAAGCCGGGACTGCACCTGCCATTGCGTCGTTAATCGTTTTTGCGCCCTGGGAACCCCCAATAGCCAGCACTGTTTTTTTTTCCGGGTCAAGCCCAAGCTCCCGGATAGCTGTAAGCCTGTCTATGTTGCCCAGGCAACCTCTTATGGGGTTTCCGAAAACCACAGTATCAGGGTTTTTGATGTATTTTTTAGCCCCTTCAAACGCCAGGGAAACACTCTTAGCTCCGCCAGCCATAAATTTATTGACGATTCCGGGGTGCGCATCAGGGTCGTGAATTACATACGGAACCCTCAGAAGCCATGCCGCCATTAATACCGGGCCTGTAACATAGCCGCCTGTCCCAAAAACCACGTTTGGCTTTAATTTTATCAAGTAACTGATAGCTCTAAATGTTGCAATAAAAAGCTCAATTAACCACATGAGAACTTTAGGACCGGGCTTGCGGGGCATTCCGGATACATCCAGCGAGTGAAACTCGATCCCTTCTCTTTCAGCTATTTCTTTTTCAGGGTTTTTAGCGCATCCTATGTATGACAGACTCGTGATTTTGGGGTCAGCCCTGAGAACCTGCGCTATGGCAATTGCCGGATAAATATGCCCGCCTGTGCCGCCTCCGGTTAAAATTACAGAAATATTGCTTTTTTTGTTCATTACTGTATTTTATTTAAAATTCAATACAGGGTAAATAATTTAAATTTTTGTTAATTTTATAGCGTTTATTTTAAAAAAGAGTAGAATATATTTATGAATAATAAAGAATTAAAGCAACTTGAAAAAGAGGGTAGTGATCAATTAATGACTGATAGAATTTTTCCTTGTCGTCATTGCGAGGAGTGAAACGACGAAGCAATCCACTTGAGTTTACTTGGTGATGGATTGCTTTGCTTCGCTCGCAATGACGTTGTTCATCAGTTACAATATTACTACTACCCTTTTCTTTGGTTTAGTTATACTTCCCCGGGAAAGTAATTAAAATATTATTAATGTAAGGATTCATAGCAATTCAGATTGTCTGAATTGCTATAACATTTCGCAATGACGCAAATTAATGGGCTTCTTCTTTTTCTACCTTACTTTCCTCGATGATTTTCTGGGAAAGATGCGCCGGAACTTCTTCATAGCGGACAAATTCCATTGAGAACACGCCTGCGCCGCCTGTCATGGAGTTAAGATCAGGCGCGTACCTGAGCATTTCCGCCATGGGAATCTCTGCTTTAACTGTCTGGGTTGCTCCTTCAGCGTCAATTCCCAGCATTCTTCCGCGTCTTCCGTTCAAATCGCCCATAATATCCCCGACATTTTCCTCGGGAACAGTAATTTCCACATACATTATCGGCTCAAGAATAACAGGATTTGCCTCCAGAACACCTTTTTTAAAGGCCATTGACCCTGCCATCTTAAATGCCATCTCAGAAGAGTCGACCGGGTGGAAGCTTCCATCATAAACCACGATCTGCACGTCGACTACAGGGTAGCCCGCAAGCACTCCTTCTTCCATAGCGCCTTTGATGCCGTTTTCGACCGCCGGAATGTATTGTCTTGGGATTGCCCCGCCAACAACCTTATCCACATACTCAAAGCCCTTGCCTCTTTCGAGCGGGTGAATCTCGATCCAGCAGTCGCCATACTGGCCTTTACCGCCGGATTGTTTTTTGTATTTACCCTGGACTTTGGTATCGCCGTTGATGGTTTCTTTATACGGAATTTTCGGGGTGTCAAGCAGGACTTCAACGCCGAATTTCCTTTTTAGCTTTTCAATCGCCACATCAAGGTGGACCTGGCCCATGCCTGAAAGGATCATTTCCTTTGTCTGGGCATCTCTTGAGGATTGCAAAGTCGGATCCTCTTCTATTAACCTTCTTAGTCCTGACTGGATCTTGTCTTCATCACCCTTGCTCTTTGGTTTAATAGCAAAGGAAATTACCGGGGAAGGCTGTTTTAGGGGCTCGATAATAACAGCTTTCTTCTCATCGCAAAGTGTATCGCTTGTATGGGTATCTTTTAGTTTTGCAACCGCAACTATATCACCTGTAACCGCTTTTACGGCAGGCTCATGTTTTTTGCCCACAAGATGAAGAATCTGCCCGATTCTTTCTTTTGACTCTTTTGAGGAATTCAAAACACTGGAATCAGAAGCCATGCTTCCTGAAAAAATCCTCATAATTGTTAACTGACCGGCATAAGGATCAGCGATTGTCTTGAATACTAACGCTGAAAGAGGCTCACTCTCAGACGGCTTAATTTCTATTTCAGCACCGCTTGCGTCTTTAGCTTTTATAGCTTCTTTTTCCAGCGGTGAAGGCAGGTACTCGGCCATAAAATCAAGTAACTGAGTTACACCAATGTTTTTAGTGGCTGCGCCAAAGAAAACAGGAACTATTTGTTTATTTTTAACACCTTCTCTCATGGCCTTTTTAATATCTTCGTCAGTTAAATCCTGGCCTTCCAGGTATTTTTCAAGGATTTCATCGTCGCATTCCACTATTGACTCAATTGAAGACTCTCTTATAGCATCAACCTCTTCTTTAAGTTCAGCAGGGACCTCTGTTTCCCGGGCCTTACCGCTCTCATCCCCTTCGAATACGTATCCTTTCTGTGCCAATAAGTCAACAACACCTTTAAATGACGCTTCCTGACCGATTGGTAACTGCACAGGAACAGTGCTTGCTTCAAATGAATTGCCAAGGTTTTCAAGAACAGCTTTATAGTTTGCGTTTTCCCTTTCTAACTTGTTAATAAACACAATAATTGAGAGCCCTAACTCCTGGGCCTGTTTTATAAACTTTGATGACTGAATTTTAACGCCGTCAACCGCATCTATAACCAGGACCATTGAATCCGCGCCCTGCATACAGTTTCTGGCATCAGCCGCAAAGTTAGGAGAGCCCGGTGTATCAAGAAGGTTTATCCTCTTGCCTTTCCAGTCAAAACTGGCCAGAGATGTACTTATTGTATTTCTTCGCTTGATTTCTTCCGGCTCAAAATCAAGTAGTGAACTCTCCTGATCAACTTTACCAAGCCTTGTATTCTGGCCCGCATCAAAGAGCATGGCTTCTGCAAGTGAGGTTTTTCCTGTTCCAACATGGGATATTAGAGCGACATTCCTGATGTCAGAGACGTTAAAATTGGACATAAATTTCTCCCGTTCTTACCTACAATAAAACTAATTTAATAAAAAATTTAGCAGAAAGCGGTTTTATAGAAACCAAAGAACTAATATTCTAACATTATTTTAATAATTATAAATAAACAATGTATAAATTCAAACTTAAAATTTTTTAAATTCAATGAGAGACCCTATTCAAGAGCACCAAAAACTTATTTAACCCGAACTGCTAAATAGCTGAAAGGATTGATATGACTGACCCAAAATTTCTTAAAATTTATAAAAAAGAGGCGGGGGATATGAATGAGGCTGGGCGGGTTTTTTTTATAAATTCTTAACCTGTCATTGAAGTTAAATATATAATCTTAATTAAACTTGGCCCGCTTGCACCTGTTGGTCTAAAAGAGCCTTTGTAGTATCATATCTCTGGTCTTTTAGCTCGGCAAGCTTCTTGTCTGTATTAACCTTTGTCCTGTGTGCATCAAAGATGTTTTTAGCAATAAGACCGACAAGTAAGACAGTTACTCCTAATCCGGAGTATTTTACTATGTTAGGATGTTTCTCCGCAAACTTGCTTACTTCCATCAGCGGTTTAGCCAGGAATTCTGATGTTTTCGCTTTTTTGGTAAAAAATTCAGTGAATGTCTGTTCTTTGGATTTGCCAACCAGCCCTGCAAAAGCTTTATTTGCGCCCCAGATTGCCGCTTCTCCAACTAAAACGGCAGAACCGATCTCACCTACAAGGGCAACTCCGGGATGGTCTTCCTTGACTTGTTTTAGTCCGGGGAAGTTATCATAAACCTTGCTTAAAGCTTTATTATAGAGCCATACAGCGCCGACAAATATTGCCCAGTCAGTTCCTTTGTTTGCAGTTGCAGCTACCTTATGGCTTGCCGGCCCCTTTGTAAGAGCACCTGTCATAAAACTGTCCGCAAACGGTACAGTGTTTCCTACTATTGATGTAACTGTCCTTGTAGGATCATCATTATATTTTTGATAAGCATCATACTTAGCAGCCAGTTCTAAAACATCATCAGGCGTATTTGAAAGACGAAGAAGCTCTTCCGGGCTCATAGGGTTTACCTGAATTTCAGGCCTCTGGCCGGGATTAACTCCAGGGTGCTGGGCAGTTGCATTTGTTGCCTGGTTTACTACGCTTCCTACTGACATCTTCTTTTCCTTCTGCAAGTTTCTAGGGAATACTACTAAATATACAAGTATCATAATAAAAAAAATTGCCCCCTATTTTTTACAAATTTTCGGGCTATTTTTAAAATACCTTTACTATAGGGGTTTGGGCCGTAAATTCAATTTAACATTTCTTAACTATTTATTAGCCTGAACCACGAATTGTATTTTTTGAAATTTTCTTAAAATCCCCACCACTCCAGCCCTTAGTGGAGTGTAAAGGGCTTCGCCCTTTACGAGTCCTGATAGGTTTTGAGAAAATTTCATCCGGCTATTACAGGGTTTTACGTATTTCGTGATTCGAATTGTTTAAGAATTCAATAAATTTTTCCTCAAGCTCATCAGGATTTCCGTTTATAGTTAAAACTTTTGAGCGTGATTTTTCCCCGCTGATTATATTAACCGCGGATTTTGGAACTCCAAGCAGCTTTGCGAGGAACCTAACACATTTTTCATTGGCCTTGCCTTCTACCGGGGGTACATCAAGTTTTATTTTAATCTCATTGCCTGTAACCCCAACTATTTCACACCTGGATGCGTTTGGCAGCACCCGCACTCCAAATTTAATCCCATCAGAAATCTTTGTTACCAAGGGTTTTCCCCTATTAAAATTGCCCATCTGCGCAAAAAAGATAATGCTGTTGTTTATACTTTGTATCAAGAGTAAAATATTATTATCATACAAAAACTATCGCTCAACAAATGAATCACAGAATACTTTTTGACCAGCTAAGTGCTATAGTTTCAAATCAAAACAGGTCCGAGGAAGAACTGGAAAAAATAAAATCAGCCTTTGATTTTGCCTCCAGGCTCCATGAAGGCCAGTACCGCGCAAGTGAAGAACCATATGTCCTTCACCCGCTTGAAGTTGCGTGTATACTTGCAGATCTTCAGGCGGATACAGATACGATTTGTGCGGCGCTGCTGCATGACATCCTGGAAGACACCGATACCCGGCCCGAAGAAATTTCCGAAAGCTTTGGAAAAGATGTGCTGACGCTTGTTAACGGGGTTACAAAGCTGAGCAAGTACAGTTTTAGTTCCAGAGAAGAGCGCCAGGCAGAGAATTTCAGAAAAATGTTCCTTGCCATGGCTGATGATATAAGAATTATCTTTGTAAAACTTGCTGACAGGCTCCATAACATGCGTACTTTAAACTATATGAAGCCGGAAAAGCAAAAAGAAATTGCAAAAGAAACACTGGAAATTTTTGCGCCGCTGGCAAACAGACTGGGAATGGGTTTAATTAAATCAGAACTTGAAGACCTTTCCCTGAGATACATCAAGCCGGAAAAATACTTTGAAATAGCCCAACTGGTTGCCCAGGCAAAGTCTGAAAGAGACCAGATCGTCCAGGCGGTTATAGGAAAAATCGACAATAGCCTTAAAAACATGCATATAGATGCTTTAATTACCGGCAGGGCAAAGAGTTATTATAGTATTTACGCTAAAATGCAGCGTGAACAGAAATCTTACCAGGATTTATATGATGTAACAGCAGTAAGGGTGATAGTTGATAATTTAAAAGAATGCTATGAAGTCCTGGGGCTTATCCATTCGGCTTTTAAGCCGATTCCGGGCAGGTTTAAAGACTATATTGCAATGCCAAAAAACAACATGTACCGCTCCCTGCATACTTCGGTCATCGGGCCAAGGGGAAAACCCCTTGAAGTCCAGATAAGAACCCATGAAATGCATGAAGTTTCCGAATATGGTATTGCCGCGCACTGGAAATACAAAGAAGCCGGCCGCTCGTCAAGGGCAAGTTCCGAAGAGGACCAGAAATTTACCTGGCTGAGAAAGCTTATTGAATTTCAGCAGGACATAAAAGACGCAAAAGAATACGTTGACAGCGTAAAGCTTGACCTGTTTTCCGACCAGGTATTTGTGTTTACGCCTAAAGGAGATGTTATTGACCTTCCGGCAGAGGCAACCCCGCTTGATTTTGCGTACAGAATCCATACAGAGGTCGGCCATAGATGCATAGGCGCAATGGTAAACAGCAAAATAGTAACACTTGATACCCACTTAAATAATGGTGATATAGTGGAAGTGCTTACCGGCAAGAAAGAAAACCCGCGCCTTGACTGGATTAACATTGTTGCGACCAACCAGGCCAAGTCAAGGATCAGGCAATGGTTCAAGAAGAACCTGAGAGAAGAGCATATTGCCCAGGGAAAGGCAGTTTTAGAACAGGAAATTTCTAAAGCGGCTTTTGAGGAGGCTTTAAGAGAAGGAAAACTCCTTGAAATTGCAAAACAGCTTAACTACCAGGCAGAAGATGATCTCTTTGCGGCTTTAGGCTACGGAGAAATCACAACTACAAAGATTACAAATAAACTAAAAGTTAGTGAGATGGCACCGCAGATTAAAATCAGCAAGCCTTCAGCCAAAAAGACTAACAGGATTATAGACGGCCTTGAGGGAATGCTGCACCACATCTCTAAATGCTGCTCCCCGGTCCCGGGCGAACCCATAATCGGCGTTGTAACAAGAAGCCGTGGCGTCAGCGTACACAGGGAAGACTGCAAGTCCCTCAAAGAGATTGACCCGGAGCGTTTATTGCCGATTAATTGGAACAGTAACCATACAAAGAAAACATACGTAACAAAAATTTTTATAGAAGTTATAGACAGGATGGGTGTTTTCAAGGATGTACTGGGCAAGATTTCTGATAACAAGACAAATATAACTGACGCTAAAATAAAAAGAAAAAACAAGAACTTTGCCACAATAGAAATCGGGCTTGAAATTTTTGATATTGACCAGCTAAACAGGATTGTCCAGGCTATTAATTCAATTAGCGATGTAATCAGCGTAAAAAGGCAGCAATCAGGGATTGCCGGCAGGGCAAGACAGTAAGCTGTCACAAAATATTTAACCCGAATCAAGGGTTAGCTAAAAAACAATTATAGCAAAAAGCAAGGATATGACTATGCAATTAGAGATTCGAGTAATTAGTGATTGGGTTTAAATAAAGAAAATTTATTGCACATAGATGAAAAGGTCTTTATAATTATATATAGTCGTGTGAGAGTTGGAGGGCTACAATTGAGTAATATTGCGCTTAGAAAAATTTTTGCCATGCTGGTAGAAAAGCTGGCACGCCTTGAAATCTTCCTTGAAGATAAAAAAGAAACCTATGACAGGCCAAACTTAAAATTCGTGATTTCCTGCGAGGAGTCCCTCAAGGAAATTAAACAGGACCTGTTAACAATCTATCCGGTACTTGCTAAAACCTTTGAAGGAAAAGTTGTTTCCGCCGAGGAAACACAAAAAGCACTTGAAGTTTATAAAAAATGCCTTGATAAATTCCTTGAGCTGCATTCTTTATCTTCTCACCTGCCTTTAAATCCTATTGCTTCGGAGACATACATTTTCCTGAGCGATGTTTTAAAGATCAAAAAAACATTTAAAGAGTTTGATTCCAGAATAGTATTGCTAACCCAGGATTTTTTGACAAGAAACACTCATCAATGCTATACAAACCTGCCGTTTGTCTCTGATATTGAAAAAAAACCAATGGCGCTTTACCTTCCGATCATTGAAAATTCAAATCCTTTATACTGGCCGATACTTGTTAAAAACATTTTTGGAAACATCGACAGCTTAAAAGCTTCTGCCAAAAAGCATTATGAAGAATTAATAGGGCAAAAGGCTTCTCTTGGTCAAGAAAAGAGAAAAATTCTTGAAAAAATCGCCCTTCAGCTTACTTATGATATTTATTCAATGAAACTGCTCGGGCCCGCATACTATTATCTTTTTGTTGAAGCCGGTGTTTTCAGGAGCATAGCAGAAACCAGAATCCGGTATCAGCCTACGCTTGCGGCAAGAGAGCAAATTTTGTTCAGTGAGCTTGAAAGACAAAATTTTGCAGCTATAGCAGAATCTACTCATAAGTGGTTTATTACACTTTCGGAATTATCAGATGAAATGCACTCAACGCTAGGGTTTAAAGTTGATTTTTCCGATGTGCAACCCGCAATGGATGAAATTGTTGCAAGGCTCACCCGGGAAGCCGAATCCGTGATTCCTGAAAAATACCTGTTTAAATGCAGCGACTTCTGCGTTAGCCTGGCCGGGTTTGAACGGCTTAAAAAAGGAATTTTAGTTGCGTCTTCAACAATTGAAGAACTTAATAAAAGCAAAAAACAATGTAAAGAAGCTCTTTGCGAAGTAAATTTCACAGAAAAGACAGAAAAACTGCAGGAATTACCCAATACACCTCAACAAATCATAAATGCCGGCTGGATTTACAGCGAATATGTTTATGACGATCTTTTGCGTGAAGTGCTAAAAAGCCCGCAGTTAGACTATACTCCATTTATTAAACACATAAAAAATAACGATACCTTGCTTCTTAACTCTGTGGAGAAGTCAAGAATCTTTGAAATACTTATGAAAAAAGAGGGTTAAAATTATGTTGCTAAACAAAAAACATATTATGGAAAGACTGGTCCATGCCGACCCTGATAAAAAAATCTTTATTACACCATTTATCAACCCTGAAGAGCAGGTCGGCTCAGTTTCAATTGACCTCAGGCTCGGAACGGACTTTGAAATCGTAAAAGGTTTTGACAGTTCTTCAAAACCTGACTTTAATGTTAGCGCGGAAAAACTTGAGCAAATGGCCGTAAAGAAAAAAGTAACAGTATCTGCTGATCCGGCAGAGCCTTTCTACATTCAGCCCGGAGCTTTTGTTATCGGGTATTCAATAGAACACCTTAAACTTCCCTCAGACCTCCTGGCAAAAATTGCCGGAAGAAACAGCTGGGGAAAAATCGGCCTGTTTGTGAATTCCACGGCAGGGCTTATTACCCCTGATTTTTCAGGGACACTTACCTTCGGGCTTAAAAACATGAGCCCGGAGGCTTTACCGCTGTACCCGGGCGTTAGAATAGCACAGATATACTTTCACCAGACCCGGAACTCAGGCTCTGTCAAAACAGAGGATGCAGGGGCCGGAACTTGTGAGGTAATATCAGGAAACATTGAGTGCTAAAATTTAAATAACAGGAGAGAGGTTTTAAAAATTGGAAAACACCGGTAATAAATCCTGCCCTTTTAACAGGGAAGAATGTAATAAAGAATGTGAATTATACATTGACCCTGATGATTTTAATGAGGTTGTAAGGAATAAACTGGCAAGCATAGGTGTTATTGACAGGGATAAAGGCATATGCTCCTTTAAAAACCTGGCTTTAAGCATGAACCGGCTTTTATATGAGGGTTTGTCAGGCTTTTTAAAATAAAACAATTTTATTGACGATAATTAAAAAAATCTTAATTTAGCTATTGGCTGATTTAGGATTGTTTTATAATTAAATTCTAAGTTTAGTTTAAGTTTTTATTTAAAAAAAGAGGTGAACTATTATGACAACCCAAAAACTGGAAGTGTATAAATGTGATATTTGTGGAAATATGGCAGAAATTCTTAAAGAAGGATTTGGAGATCTTTCCTGTTGCGGCCAGGTTATGAAGTTAATGAAAGAGGGTGTAACTGACGCTTCAACAGAAAAACACGTACCTGTAATAGAAACTACACCGGAAGGTGTCAAAGTGGCGGTTGGCAGCGTAGAGCACCCTATGTTAGAAGAACATTATATAGAATGGATTGAAGTAATTGCAGACGGAAAAGTTTACAGAAAACACCTTAACCCCGGCGAAAAACCGGAAGCCACCTTCTGTATTCAGGCTGAAAAAGTCGCTGCAAGAGAATATTGTAACCTGCATGGGGTATGGAAAGGAGAATAATCAATGCTTACTGAAAAATTGGAAAAAGAACTAAATAAACAAATTAACAAAGAACTTTATTCAGCATACCTATATACATCAATGGGCGCATATTTTGTATCCGAAAACTTAACGGGTTTTGCGCACTGGATGCATATGCAAGCACAGGAAGAACTTTCACATGCGCAGAAGCTCTATGATTTTATAAACGAAAGAAGCGGCAGGGTTATCCTTGAGCAGATTTCCAGGCCTCCGACAGAATGGGGTTCAAGCCTGGAAACGTTTGAAGATGCTTTAAAACACGAAAATTTTATTACCGGATCAATTAATGACCTGGTTAACATTGCCCTTGAAGAAAAAGACCATGCTACACATATTTTTCTTCAGTGGTTTGTAACAGAACAGGTTGAAGAAGAAGCTTCTGTAATGGATATAATTAATAAGCTAAAACTTATGAAAGACGCACCCGGTGCAATTTTCATGCTAGACAGGGAGCTTGGGCAAAGACAGTTAAATGCGGAAGCATAGACATAAAAATTCAAAAACTTAAACAATAAAAAACCTCTTTATTCAGGAGGTTTTTATTGTTTTATTAACAGGACTTACGCAACTAGCTCGAAAACATCTTGATTAGTATATTTTTTCATATAGAAATCCTGTAAGAAGTCTCTATGTGAGGCTTCTATGC
>JANQEB010000139.1 GCA_028278605.1 Candidatus Gastranaerophilales bacterium | reverse complement strand
AAATTATCAGACTCAAACTCATTTGGGATTGTAGTTGATGGAGCTTGTGTAGGGGTAATGGAAGCTATAAGAGGAAAATTTGCAAAAAGTTTTAGAGATAATAATAGAGAGAGAAGATTATTCAGAAGCATTAATAGAATATGAAATAAAATTTATTATTCAATCAAACTAGGTATAGACCTAAACGCATAAGCTTTGTAAAAAGACATATAAATTTTTTGCAAAAAATTTCCCTGATAATTGTAAAGCGTCAAATAATCCTCGTGCAGCCAATGATTTTTTGCTTCAAAACCCCACACCAAATTTTTTCTGCAAACCGAAAAGAATGTAACGATTTGCGGCTAGGTCACTTCGCAAACCCCAAAAACATGCCAGTACAGAAGTATTTTAAGGCGCTTAAAACTGTCCGCCCCACACCTTGGAGGCTAAAACGCTGAAAACGTTTGAAGTTAAATAATACTTCTTAGCGGGAGACATAATGTTAGTTTATATAAAGCATGACTAATTTCTTAATGCCTAAGTTATAATTGAAAAGTTGTCTGTATTTTATATAAAGGATTAAAAATTGAATGATAATGATTATTGTAAAAGTTGTGATACTCCTGTAATGTATCCTCAAAATTCGTGCCCAAAATGTGGAACTGTTAATTTATCTAATCAAGTTGTTTATAGTGATAATCACATACTTAGAAAACCAGTTGTTCTCACGATAATGTCGATTGGAATGGCATTCGTTATAAATTTTTTGTTTTTAAATTTGCTTGGAATTAGGCTATCAAGTTTAGGGGTCTTATCAGGACTTATTACTGGCTCAATTTATACTAATAAGTTTAAAGAAATTATGCCTAAAAATATTCGAATAAAGGCTGCTATTTATTACGGAGTTTTAGCATATTTAATTGCAACATTTATAATTTTAACCACGATGCAAGATAAAATGTTTAATAATATGAACTTTCACCTATTAGCTATAGGGATTACAGGACTTGAGGCTCTAGGATTTTATTGGCTACTAAGAAAAGGCGGTGAAACTGAGGCAAAACGCATTGAAAAGCAAATGCAGATGGATTCGGATCAAGTTAGAACTAATAGGAAAAATGCTGCAATAATCCTAACAATAATTGCTGTTATTATAGGGGTTGGATTTTTTGCAGCTATTTCTTTAGATAACCAAAATAAAACAGTTAATGACAAAGAATATATCGAAAAAGAACCTCATTACAATAAACAGCAAAGGCAGAAAGCAAATAAACACTCAGGCATTGATTTTAACCCATTTATGGCAAATCTTCAGAAAAAGATTAAGAGTAATTGGAACCCTCCTAGAGGACAAAAAAGTAAAAGAGTAATAGTATTATTTAAACTTACCAAAGATGGAAATTTAATATCCTCAAATATAAAGCAATCCAGTGGTAATCAAGATGTCGATCAAGCAGCCCTTGAAGCAGTTAAGAAGTCTGCTCCTTTCGACTCCTTGCCTGCGGAATATGATGAAGAAGACATTGATATACAATTTACATTTGATTATAACGTATTTAGAAAACAATAAACCAGCCTTTTATTTTGATATAATCAACTAATAAAACTTCTAGTGCACAGTTAAGTAAATTTTATAGAATCGTCATCCTGAGCCCACCCCACCCATGGTGGGGGGTGGCCGAAGGATCTCAGGTAATGAGATTCTTCGCCCGCCCCGCCTATGGCGGGAGGCGGCTCAGAATGACGAAATGATTAAAAATTTTTTATTACCTACTTAATCGGTTTCGGGAATTATTTCGGAATATACTCATTAGATGATAGTAACCTTCCGAAGCAATCTTATACCCTACTATAGTTGAAGGAAGATTGCCTCGGAAGAGAATTATCAGCTTATGTAAGACGTTTTTCGCCTTGCAATGACATTGTTCATCAATTACAATATTACAAACTGCCAAATATTTTTCACCCCTTGATATAGGTAAATGAGCTGTTAATTTATCAGTTCATTGATATTATAATCCGGGAAAATTTAAAAATAATTTTGTTTATAAGGAGGAATTATGCCGGAGTTCGGATCTCCGTTTGTTGGGATGAATGCGGATAGGAAGCTTACAAAAGGCGAATTAATCAGGGCAATAAGATACAATATTGCTGCTGAGTTTGAGGCAATACAGCTGTATATGCAATTAAAAGACTCTATTGATGATGATTTAGCCAAAAAAGTACTTCAGGACATTGCTAATGAGGAAAAAGAACATGTTGGCGAGTTCCTGCGGCTGCTTAAACATCTTAACCCGGAAGAAGAAAATTACTACAGGGAAGGCGAAAAAGAAGTTGAAGAAATGATCAAGGAGCTATACTAAAAAAACGTCGCTCCTGCATTGCGAAGCGGGTGTGAGCCTGCGAACTCATTCTCGCCATGCCGATTTATGTTAATTTATTTCATTTTAAGATTATTTATTAAAATCGGTATAGGGGAGTAAGTATTGTGTTTTAAGGGATATATGTAAGCGGCAGTAGCAAGTAAACCTGCTACTACCGCAAAATTTTTATTATGACCGGATTTTACTTAATGTTTGAATATGCCCAGGCGTTAAGGTTTGGTTGCTCGGCAGTAATGATGTCTTTTGGTTCTTCTTCGTCGATTCCGTGCGCGATTGGTTTATACAGCCTGTTATAATACTCTATAACCATTCTGTCTGAATGGAAATAAGCTTCTGCTGTGCTGATTGACTGGCGCATCAGTTTATCCCATTTTTTATGGTCTTCATAATATGTCGGGAGAATTTTATTTTCGACTATGTCCATCATACATTCATAGTCTTTCCAGTGGCGCTCTTCCCAGGGGACATCATCGTCGATTCCCGGGTAAGTAACGGTGTATCCGTTGATATCATCGAATGTTCCTTCAACTGCCCAGCCGTCATATATTGACAGGTGAAGCGCGCCGTTCATATTAGCTGACATTCCGGATGTACCTGATGCCTCAAATGGTCTTAGCGGTGTATTCAGCCATACATCAGTCCCTTTTTTGAGCAGTGCGCTTAATTCAAGCTCGTAGTTTGGAAGTACCACAACATTAGGAAGCTCGTATGACTGTTTAAGTATGTTATTAAACATATCTCTTCCTAAAGTATCAGCCGGGTGGAACTTGCCGGAAAAAATCAGCTGGACTTTGTTTTCCCTGAGCAGTTTTGCAATACGGTCTCTTTCCATAAGGATTAACCATGCCCTTTTGTAATCAGCAAATCTTCTTGCCCAGGTAATTGTAAGCACATCAGGGTTAAACAGTTTACCTGTTGTGCCTGCAATGTATTTAAAGAGCTCTTTTTTCATTATTTTTTTTGTATTCAGCAAGGCCTGGGAGTCTTCGCTCTTTTCAGCGTCCTTAATCCTGGGGTCCTGCCAGTAATTCAGGTTAACTGCGTTGGTAATTGCGATAATCGGGCATCTATCCTTAACATGCTGCCACATTTTGTTAGCGACAAGCCCGTGTAGCTGGGAAACCGCGTTTGCTATACGGCTCATTTTAAGGGCTGCGACTGTAAGCGAGAAGTTTTCCCCTCCGAGTTCAATTGCTTTGTCTCTGGAAGCGCCCGCAAAAAATCCGCTATGAACAAGTGTGTCAACCCAGTGAACCTCGTTACCTGCTGAAACAGGTGTGTGGGTTGTGAATACTGTTTTTGACCTGACCTTGTTAAGGTCTCCTTTGTATTCTCTTAACAACTCAAATGCCGCAGGAAGGGCATGCCCCTCATTCATATGGACAAGGTCAAAGTCAAACCCAACTTCTCTTAACACTCTAACTCCCCCGATTCCAAGGACAACTTCCTGGGCTATACGGGTAGTTTCGTTACTGTCATAAAGTTTATGGCTAATTGCCCTGTCTTCCGGGGTGTTTTCAGGCAAGTCCGTGGTTAAAAGATAAATAGGACAGGTTCCAAAGATTTCCGGTTCCAGCCTGAAGGCTTTTACTTTAACATCCCTGCCGAATATTTTTACGTCAACTGTAACACCTGTGTCCGTAAGAAAATCATAATGTTTTCTTACATAGGCAACTTCAACTGTGCCTTCACTGTTAACTCTTTGATCATAATATCCATATGACCAGAACATGGTTACACCAACCATTGGAACACCAAGATGACCTGCTGACAACATATTACTGCCTGCCAGAAAGCCAAGACCGCCGGCATAGGTGCTTAATGTCTGATCTATTGCCATTTCCATCGAAAAGTATGCTACTTTTGGTAAAGTCATTTTATCTTACCCTTTTTAATATGCTCTTTACTTAAAATTAATAAAGTTTATGTTACCGGATACTTTTTAATTATATAACATTTTATGTTTTTAACTAATACTTAATAAATTTTAAACAAACTCCGGGCTGAAACTTCCTGGTCTCGAATTGCGCAAGCACTTAATATTATATAATACAGGCCGGTTTAACCGGAATCTCTTCATTGCTTTACAATTAAATTATAACAAAAAAATTTTTTTCTGCTACAGCTTTACACAATAGTATTAGAAGTTATGTTTTTGCTTATGTCCATTATTATACAATTCACAGGACATGCTATATTGCATAACCCGCAGCCGGTGCAATTATGTTTGTTAATTTGCGGGAAACCCTCTTTACCGGTTGTTATTGCCTGGTAACCGGCATCTGAGCATGCCCTGACGCATTTTTGGCATTTTATGCATTTATCATAGTTTATTTCAGGAGTTGATACGGCTGAATTATCCAGTCCTGAAAAAGGCTTAATGTATTTAAGGGAAAGTCCTTTTATTTCATTTACGGAATTTATGTTATGCATTAAAAGGTAATTGTTAAGCCCTTGCTGAAGGTCTTTTATGATTTCAAAACCCTTTAGCATGACTTCTGTGCAGAGCTGGACAGTAGATGCGCCAAGCAAAATAAATTCAACCCCGTCCTGCCAGGAAGCTATTCCGCCTGAAGCCGAAACCCGGCAATTTACAGAAGAAGCTATTTCTGAAACCGCTTTTAATGCAACCGGTTTGATTATGCTCCCGGAAAGCCCTCCGTAAGCAGTATTTCCGGCAATACTTAATTTGGGTTTTCCGGTTTCAATATTAACACCCGCAAAGCCTTTAAGTGTATTTATTGCTGTAATCCCGTCTGCGCCGTTTTTGACACAAATTCCTGCCAGGTATTTTATACTTGAAACATTGGGAGAAAGCTTTGCCCAGACAGGAATTTTAGAGACCTGTTTTATGGATTTGATAATTTGTCCCGCAAATTCAGGGGTATCTGAGCAGGTAGTGCCCATTCCCATTTCGGGAAGGCCATGCGGACAGCTGAAATTAAGTTCTATAATGTCAGCTCCAGCATCTTGCATCATAAGAGTTAATTCCTGCCAGGCGCCCAGGTTGTCAGCTTCCGCTGAAATACTTGCTATTAATATATTATCAGGATAATCCCGCTTTAAGGATTTTATATCTTCAACCCATTGTCCTGCCGGTCTTGTGCTTATAAGTTCGATATTTTTTATTCCGTTGTTAACTTTAGCCAGCCGGGGAGATACATCAATCATGTCCCGGTAATTCAGGCAAATGGTTTTTGTTACTGCTCCTGCCCAGCCAAGTTTAAATGCCCTTGCTATCATTTCCCCGGTCCGGGCCGGAGGCCCGGATGCAAGTATAAACGGGTTTATGAATTCAATATTTCCGGCTTTAGTTTTTAATCTGCTCATATTAATTAAATTAAATATCTTTTAATATTTCATGCAATACAAAGCAATATATGCATTTAATCGTATTGCATTTTTTGATAGACTTCAAGATATAGTGATCTTCAAAAGTAATCAACCTGCCCCCTTCCTTTGAAGGAAGGGGGAAACCGTTTTGGGTAGGGCTTCGTTGCGAAATGCGGACAGTGCCGACTGCTTCGCGCCCCTACACCTAACCCTTAAAATATTGCTATTATTGCTTTTCATCCTCATGTGTTAAATTTTGTTTACTTTCTCAGATCACTATATATAAAATAAACCAGCCCCTAAAGCTGCAAAAATAAAGCCCGCAAGCCAGAATATGTATACAACTTTAGGCTCTGACCAGCCGGAAAGCTCAAAATGGTGGTGAATAGGGCTCATTTTAAAAACACGTTTGCCTGTGGATTTAAAACTGATTACCTGTATTATTACAGATAATGTCTCAATAACAAATACCATACCGATTATAACCAGCCAGAGCTCAAATTTCCCAAGCACAGCAAGTACACCTAAAGCCCCGCCAAGCGCAATACTACCTGTATCGCCCATAAACATCCGGGCCGGGTTTTTGTTATACCGTAAAAAACCAAGGCAACTGCCGGCTAAAGCAACGCTAACTATGGCAAGTCCCATCATTGCCTGCAAATAACAGATAATTGCACAGGCAATAAATGCGAAAAATGAGGTTCCTGCTGCCAGACCGTCAAGCCCGTCGGTGAGGTTCACGGCATTAGAGGAACCCACTATTATAAATATCGCAATTAACGGGTATGCAAGGCTAAAATCGAATTCCCCCAGCCCAAAAAACGATATAGCAGTATTTCCCGCTAAAGTCATATAAAGAGCGGGAATAAGCGCAATTGTCGACTGGAATATCAGTTTTCCCCGCGCACTTAAGCCTGTGTTATGTTTTTTTGCTATTTTCAGGTAATCATCATTAAAACCTAACCCCATAAAAAGAAGAAATGTAAAGACCGCAATATATGGGCTTAAGCCGGATTCCCGGCTGATGATTAATGTTGTAACAGCAGCAATAGCAGCGGGAATTATGATAATTATCCCGCCTGTGGTAGGAGTACCGCTCTTTGTAGAGTGTGAAGCAGGTCCTTCCTGTCTTATGTATTGACCATAGAGTTTTTTCCCCAGGAAATCCAGGTATGGCACGCCTGCAAGAACCGTAAGTATTAATGCCAGAATTCCGGCTATGAGTATTAGCACTTGATTTTACCTCCCGGTCGTCTTATTTCTATGATACAACAGAAAATTCAGAATGAATTTAAGTAGGTAACAAAAAATTTTTACTCATTTCGTCATTCTGAGCCGCCTCCCGCCTATGGCGGGGCGGGCGAAGGATCTCAAGGTCTAAAACGGTGAGATCCTTCGGCACAGCTCGCCCTGCGAGCTGGCTCAGGATGACGTAAAATACAAAACAGGTGTAAAAACTTTTTGTTTGTTCCTTATTTGGAATGAGAGCATAATTTGGATCAGTAAATACACATCTGAGAAATGTTTATAGCAATAACACCTCTATAATGCATATCCTGATGAGAAATATTAGGTAATGAAACTTTGTTTTCTACTGAATATAGGGAATATCAAGAACCTTTAACCCGTTGACAGTAGAAATCTCTACCAGTTCGTCTATATTATAGAAACGGCAGCTCTCAAGCAGGAACCTCACTTCTGTCCACATATCGCCGTCAGTAAAAGGTTTGAGAATATCAGCTATATTATCTGTCCCTATAGCAACCGTGATTCCTGCAGGGACCAGCTCATCTATCGGGGTTACGGAATTGTGAGTCGGAGCGAGTTCCTCGCTTCTTTTTCCGTCAATCCACGCTGTAGGACAGCTGATTATGTTGAGTTTAGCTTTTTTCATTAATTTATAAAGCTCTTCCCTGTATTCTTTTTTCTGGGCTGCAATTGAAATCGAATGAATCGCTGTGATTCTGCCTTCCAGGCCATGCTCAATTGTTTTTCTTGCAAGAAGCTCGGTTTCTTTTTCATCAGCTGTATTTAACTGGTCAACATGTACGTGGACCGGCTTATTGTATTTCTTTGCTGTTTCCATAAGGATATCGAGGTGCTCTTCTTCGTGCCCCTCGTCTTTTGCGGGAAGTCCGCCTATGATATCCACGAATTGCGCTCCAAGGTCAAACCATTTTTTGGATTCCGGGTTGATTACGCCTTTTAGCGCCTGGTTTATGAATTTAATCTTAATATCGTTTGCTACATTTTCTTTAAGAAGTTCGGCAGCCCTAATGGATTTATCTCCGATAACTTCGTCCACATCAATAAAAGTACCAACAGCTTGAACATTTTGGTCTACCATTCTTTCGACAGCATAGGCCATTCTGTCATAAATCTGGTATACAGAGGAGTTTCTTTTGATTGAGTCAACTAAGTACCATTTTTCTTTTAAAGTAGCTTTTGAAAGGTGCAGGTTATCCAGAGTAACTGTATATGCCCTGTCAAGGTGAGCATGTGTGTTTACAAAACCGCCTTTAGCGTTAATTTTTTTGATAATGTGGTCTCTCAGGATATTTCCGCGGTCCTGTTGTTCTTTTACTACAGGTGCCAGGGTTTTTTGTACTAGGCCTACTTTTTTTACCGGTACTTGCTGGTGCTGGACTACCATTTTTCTACTCCTTTATGTTTCACTTCTTTTTTTACTTAAAAAAAATCCGAATACATGATTCGGATTAAAAAATAATAATTCATAAAAAAAAGAGAGGAAATCAATACCCTCTCTTTTTTTGAAATATTTTAAATGATTATCTAAAACTTTTTCCCATGAATTGAAACCAACTGTTCGTCCTGTGTTTTGGATTATATTTGTTTCAACTCGCTTTTTCATTATTTTTTCTCTTCTTCATTTAGGCAAAAAAAATTTATAGAATAATTTTTTTTATTTTTACCTTATGCGCTTCAGGTTTTAAAACCTTAGCCCCTACCTGTGATTAGTCAAATTTTTTCTATTATGAACTTTTTTTGTGCCTTTGTCAAGCATTAAAAATTAGTTTTCTTACTTTATTTAAAACCTGAAAAAAAGAAAATTTCTATATTGAAAAAAAAAAGTTTACAAAAGATTACATTTAAGCCTGGCTATGAGCTTGTATCAGGTTAATTACTCAATCCCGTTTTCTTTATCATTTTTGTAAAAAACCCGGAAAAAACCGCATGGTTCCTGAAAACAAAAGCGGGAGACGAGGTTCGAACTCGCGACCTCTTCCTTGGCAAAGAACCTGTTTCTAAAAAATTAATGCAAAAGCTGCGTGATTTTTCCAACTTATCAGAGCAGGAAATTAATAGCTGGATTGTAGCGGATAAGTATTCAATTGATGCGATACGGGTGGCGGTGGAATGTTAATCCCGTTTAAATGCCATATTATTGGATAATATCACCTATAAGCTCATTTAAACAATCATAAGCCCAACATATCAATTTTTTATTGGTAGGATGCGGTTCTTTATCCGCATGAAAAAAATTGCAACGTATTGTATAAATAGTCGTAATATGTGTGATTCATAGAGACTATTTCAACTTTTAAAATATTTATGATAATTTTTTTCTATGATTCAAAACAGTTTCAACTGACTGTCTTTGGGTGGATAAAACAAACCTATTATTATAAAAGGATTTGGAGCTCTATAATGATGTAATTTTGTTGTGCCTAAAAAGAAATACAAGTCCTTTGTTTTTGCTAAATCATCCCAGTACTTCTTTTTTACGTCTTCAACCGCCAGTTCTTCATTATTATTGCGGTTTTTTAAGCAGTTCCAATACAATTGGCCAATTTCCCAGTCTTCTATCATTAATTCGCTTTGTCTGCCCTCATCATCAACAAAAATATATGAAAATTTATAAGGCAGTTTTTTTACTACCTGGAAAAGGTCTTCCTGTACAGGTTGGTTCTGCTGGAACAAATTTAGCTGTTTGCGTTTAGCCATAATTGTTTCAAGTTTTTTAGCATTCCATTCTCTCTCAACAGTTTCAATTTTAAAATCTAAAATCTCTTTTGGTTTAAAAACAGCAAGAGAAGTAGCTATACTTTTATCTTTTGCCTCTTTTATCAGGTTTGTCAGGTTGGAATGGGAACCTTTTTTCAAAACAATATTTTTTCTATAATACCAAGAGTCCTTTGTGTCTATAAAATCCAGGGCTTTTAGCTTTATATCCATTGTGTCTCTTGGCTTATAGCTTTCAGGTCTAAAATCAGATGGATTTTTTTCAAGGTCAATTTCTATCCACTCGTATTTTCTGTACCTGTCGTTATAATCCAGCTTTCTAAACGGAATGGGGTATATCCTTATCCAGGAGCCGTCTTCTAAAAATCCTGCTGTACATACTAACTCATCATACTTTGTTGATAAGTTTGGGTATGTTTTAACCGTAATAAGTACCTTTTTTAAAGCCATTCTCTACAGTTCTTTTACTTCGTACTCCCATTCAGGTAGACCCTGCATACATTCAGCTATCTTTGTCCTGTGGCAATACCGTGGGTCTGCTTCAAAACATGTTAATGCAATTCGTTTTTCATTTTTTAATATATCATAAATTCTATTTAAACTACTTGTTTGATTTGCTAAAACCTTATTTTTATACTCCTCAAATAAGCATATATAGTCATCCAGGCTGTTTAAATCCTTTCTATTACTGGATTCTATGCCCAGTTCAGGTATATGTACGTATTTAATATCAAATTTGCCCATCATATCCGCTAATGCATTTTTTGAAAACCCATGTTTCCTGCTTAAGGGGTTTTTACGTACATCACAGAGGACTTTAACGTCATTTACTATTAATTTATTTACATACTTTTCTATGCTCAACCCCTCGTAACCAATGCTAAAAAGCATGCTATCTGCCTTAAAATTAATATTATTAAGAGTTATAACATTATTAATTTTATTTTTTTCTTCTGCGGTTAAAATTTTATCTTTAATTTCGCTCCTTAACGTGTAATAAGGGTATTCAAGGTAAACATACCTTATAAGCTCATTTGTTGTAAGGTTTTTTACCTTGTTTTTAAGCCTTATCATTGTTTTATTGTCATTTTCAGTTAGTTCATAAATATATTTTTTTTGATTAGTTATTAAAACCCACTCTTTTTTATCTTCAAGGTAGCCATTATCAACTAAATATTGTTTATCTTTAGAAGACTGAAAAGAAAAGCAGCCAAACTTATAAGGTACAAAATGATACTTAGGTTCTTTTACTTGCCACTGCGAAAACAAGAACAAGTATTTTTGGAACTCTGTGCTTTTTAAGGCTCCATCAAAGGTTTCTAATAAAGCCAGTATAATTTTTTGTCTATAATATAACATTTTAAGCCCTTTCTAAGGGTATATTATAATAAATTTTTATTTGCATTATCATCCAAATACTTTGTTTTATAAATCGAGAGAATAACTATATAACTTTAATGCTTTATACCTACCCATATATCCAGATTATAATTAAAAATTTGCTTTTATGGCAAATTATATGTTCAATATGTACCGCCCAAAAATTTCTAATATTTACCGCATAACCGCTAAAAAAATGGGAGGTAATTGTATTTATAATAATTCCGGGGTTTTTATCACAAGAGATATAAAATTATAGAGTGTATTT
The DNA here is from genome assembly GCA_028278605.1 of Candidatus Gastranaerophilales bacterium. Lineage (GTDB taxonomy): Bacteria > Cyanobacteriota > Vampirovibrionia > Gastranaerophilales > UBA9971 > JANQEB01. Next base: position 8,784 of record JANQEB010000139.1, on the reverse strand, counting down.
GTCGTAACTTTTAGGCTTACATTCGTTCCCGCTGGCGCATGTCCTTCGCACAGGATTGTCCGTTAAAACGTTGTTTGGTATGGAATTACAAGGTCTTCAACAAAAATATCCAGTGTACTTGGTATGTTTAAAAATCAGAAAATTCATTATGAAGTAATGGGGCATTATCATACACAAAACCAAATGGAAAAAGCTGGGGGCGAAATAATCATGAACGGTACATTTAAGGGGAGCAACGTCAGCGGGAGTATAAACTCATGGTAATTTCTTATGTAAAATACAATAGTCGAATTAAAGAAAAACAAATTTATTTTAATAAAATAGCTGAATATTTCAATGAAAATAAAGAATGTGAGAATAATGTGAGAAATTTTGAAAAAGAAGAAAATTCTAATGTTATTCAATTTTCAAGAAGAGCGCAAAAATAAAGACCCAGCCTTGCTTTTAACTGGGTCTTTATTGGAGCGGGAGACGAGGTTCGAACTCGCGACCTCTTCCTTGGCAAGGAAGCATTCTACCACTGAACTACTCCCGCTTATTTGCGTTTATAAAACTTTTTACCGGATCTCTTTATTGAGATGCCTATAATATAGTACATGCTGAAAATATTAATTTCAAGCATTAAATTTTGGTAGTGATCAAATATTAATTAAAAATATAGACCCGACTCCACCGGGTGGAGCACTGCATAATCCTGAGAAAATCTACGCAGCAGATTAATCAAAAGCCCTGGTCAAAGTCCAGTAATTTTTTGGGTTCAATCCCTAAAACATTAGCTATGGAAAACAAAGCTGATATAGTGAAGTTTTGCTGGCCCCTCTCAATTTTTCCGATTGAATTCCTGGTTAATTGTGCAAAATCAGCCAAATCACTTTGCTTATATTCTTTTTTAACACGCAGGGACTTTATATTTAAACCTATTTTTTTCCTAAACTCATTTTCATTCATAAATTAATTATAAATTTTGACAAATTTCTTTAAGTAATCTATATTTGTCTTAAAGAAAAGCATTCTTGTCTTGCAAAATGAAAGAAAATATACAGGAAAAATTAATAACTGAAATATATGAAGAACTTGATATGATCCTTCTTCTGTCGCGGTTGTCAAAAATTGCCCTGCTGCACGAAAAAAAAAAGCTTCCCGGATGGGCTTTTGAGTTAATTTTAAAAGAAATAGAAGAAAAGTGCTGTAATATATCAGAATCAGTTAAAAAGCTGGATAATAAGCAATTTAACAAACATGAATTACAAATCAGCTAAAAACCTTACTAAAGTGGATATACAAAACAGATTGGTCCAGGGCGGCAGGGAACTTCCTGGGGTGCTTTATCAGGGTTCCTATAATAAATTTTGCCAGTTCAATCCGCTCTTTATCTACATTTTGTAAAACTATAAAAATTTTAATTATAGAAGGGATTATCCGCTTATGTATCGGGATTTTCCTGGTTGGCTCATAGTATTCCAGGAAATTACTTACCCTTTCAAAGTAATACTTTGCGGAATAAGCTTTTTTAATCAGCTTATTATACCCGTCTACCAGTACCTTCCTGTCCAGCCTGGGAACAAAGTTAATAGTGGAATCCAGGCATACACCGGATGAGGTTTTAAGCAGCCTTCCTTCTGCTTCCAGCCGTTTATACAGTTTTGTGCCCGGCAACGCCTGAAGCAGCTCTATCATTGCCTTGGAAATCCCTGTTTCCTGGATAAACCGGAACTGTTTGTCAAATATAGTCTCATCATCACTGTCAAAGCCGATTATAAACCCGCCTGTAACTTCCATTCCGTATCTATAGAACTTTCTAACGGACTCAGTAAGATTACGGTTCTGGTTCTGGATTTTATGGCATTCCTGCAAACTCTCTTCTGATGGGGTTTCTATGCCTATAAATACCATAAAAAATCCGGCTTGCCTCATTAATTCCAGTAATTCATCATCATCAGAAGCATTTATAGAGATTTCAGTATAAAACATTGGCTTAAAATTAACTTTTTTACGCCATTCAATGATTTTTCTCAGCAATTCTTTTGTTTTGTTTTTATTACCCAGGAAATTATCATCCACAAAGAAAATACTGCGCTCCCAGCCAATATCATAAATTGCCTGAAGTTCTTCTAATATTTGCTCAGGGCTCTTTGTCCTTGGGATTCTGCCGTTGAGGTTAACAATATCGCAGAAATCACAGTCAAAAGGGCATCCTCTTGATGTTTGAACAGGCATTACATAATAATCTTCCGGGTTAATTATGCTATAATCAGCTACAGGAGTGAGATTTAGATCAGGTTTTTCTTCTGAAGTATAGATCTTCTTAAGTTCACCCTTTTTAAGGTCTTCAAGAAACATTGGAATTGTGATCTCGCCCTCGTTAAGCACAAAATGGTCAACATCTTCAAACTGCTCATAAAGCGAAGTAAACAGCGGTCCCCCGGCAATAGTTTTTGCCCCAAGTCCCTTACACCGCTTGATAACCTCAATTGATGACTCTTTTTGCACAATCATGGCGCTTATAAACACATAATCCGCCCATAAAATATCTTCATCCGTCAGTTTAGCTATATTCAGGTCAACAAGTTTTTTTTCAAATTCAGCAGGGAGTATGGCAGAAACTGTCATCAGCCCAAGAGGAGGTAAGCAGGCTTTTTTGCCAAGAAGTTTTATTATGTGTTTTAAGCTCCAAAATGTATCCGGGTACTGAGGATACACCATTAATATTTTCATTTCACGATCCTGTCTGGTTCAGTTAATTTATTATTTTATCTTAAAAATGATCTAAAATATAATCAACTCGAGTCGCCAATTAATTTTTATGGAATTTCTAAAAATCTATCAGGATTCGTAAAGGGCGAAGCAGGCGGTGCAAGCTCATTCATGGTGGTGGGGATTTTTAGAAATTCCATCCGGCTATCATGAGTTTTTAGCTAATTGGCGGCTCAAGTTAATTATAAAAATCAAAAATGCCTGAAACCCGCCTACCATAACCCTGCTTCCTGCAAAGAAAGGGAAAACCGCTTTGGGCAGAGCAAATCCCTACACCTACGACATGTCTTGCCAGATCTAAAATCCTGGAATAAACTTTTTATGTAAACAGTTCAGGTGAGATTAAATTATGGAATTTCCGCAGGCAATAGAATCCGGTTTTAAAAACTATTTCAACTTTACAGGCAGGGCATCACGTTCTGAATTCTGGTATTTCCAGCTGTTTTTGGTACTGGCCGGGTTTGCCTTAACAATAATAGACGCTTTTGCAACCGGTGGTATGCTGCTTTCACTCTGGAACCTGGGTATTGTTATCCCTTCAATTAGTATTTGTGTCAGAAGGTTCCATGATATTGGCAGGACAGGATGGTGGATACTCCTGCCATTTACAATAATTGGCATAATTCCCTATATATGGATGCTATGCATAAAAGGAGATGACCAGCACAATCAATTCGGCCCTAATCCTCTTTTACAGACTATATAATTTCAACTAAAAATCAAGAGCAAGACTTTGGGCTTTTTTAATTGCCTGTTTCATTATTTCAGCTGCTTTTTCAGGGAACATATAAACTCCCTCAACAAACACAGACCGGACATCTGTTACGCCCATAAACCCGAAAATTGTTCTTAAGTAGCTATCAGATATTTCATGCGGGGAACCTTTATAAATCCCTCCGCTTGACTGGACGTGAAAGAGTTTTTTATTCTCCAAAAGCCCGATAGCGCCATTCTCTATGAATTTAAAGGTCTTATCCACTATAACAACCGAGTCAATAAATGCCTTAAGTTTCGGCGGTATATTAAAATTCCACATCGGGTTAGCGATAATATACTTATCATAAAGGCTAAATTCTTCCGCAAACTCATCAATTGCCTGTGTTTTTTGTTTTTCTACGTCTGAAAGGCTCTCAAAAGGTTGAGCTGTCCATAATTTTTCCCAGCCATTAACTGTATCTTTATCTACTATAGGAAATTCATCATTATAAACGTTGATTTCATCAATAATATCGTCCGGATTGATTTTCTTATACTTTTCAATAAACTTTCTTGCCACTTTTAAGCTGATTGAATTCTCCTCGTCTTTAGGATTTGCCGCTATATATAAAATTTTTGCCATAATTTTATCCTCACAGTACTATTATTTCCAATAATAAAGCATGTTTATACTAACTTTTTAACTTTATAATAAAGTATTAATTTTTACCTTACCTGCTAATAGCATTTCGTGATATTATTGGTATGGTTAATTTATAGTAATTATATGTTTAGTATAAATTTAATTATCTAACAGAGGGGAGAAAAAGCAGAATGCAAAGTCAATACTTTATCCTGGCGGAAAATATCACTTACAAAAACAACAAACTCAGCTGTATTAATATAATTGACCAGTTCATGGTGATGCAGCTTCCCTCGGAAGCTTATTTTGACCTGGTTGCAATATGCGGACCGGGTTGGGAAGAGGGCGACTATACAATTACTATAAAAGTCCAGACTGACGATAATGAAATCCATGAACTCGGTAAAACCGAAGTATCAATCCCTACCCAGGATTTTGTATATAACGCCCTTGCGCCGAATATGAAAGTTACTTTACAGGAAGACACAAAGTACGTCAGGTTTTACGTATACAGAAATGATGACCTGGTTGTGCAGAGGGATTATAAAGTTGCTCCGCTGTTTATTCCGCAGGAAATGCAGCAGCAACAGGAAGTTCAGCAGTAAGTTTTTATTTAGATATGAAAGAGCTGACTTTTCAGAGAAAAGTCAGCTCTTTTTTACATTTATATAGCTATTAAGCTTTTTGGTCTGTTCCGAATACTTTGATTTTGTGCTTAACAACTTCTTTAACCGCTGCTCTTGCAGGCCCTAAGTATTTTCTGGGGTCAAATTCAGCCGGGTTCTCTTTCATAACTTTTCTGATAGCGCCGGTGAACGCAAGTCTTAAGTCAGTATCAACGTTAATTTTAGCGACGCCAAGCTGTGTAGCCTGCGAGAACATAGGCTCAGGAACACCTTTTGAACCCATAATTTGCGCTCCGTTGTCATTACAGATTTTTACGAGCTCTTCAGGCACGCTGGAAGCGCCGTGAAGTACTAATGGAAACTCATCTCCAACTGCTTTCTGGATTTCAGCGAGTCTCTCAAAGTCAAGCTTAGCTTCACCCTTGAATTTGTAAGCGCCATGGCTTGTCCCAATAGCTATAGCAAGTGAATCAACGCCTGTTCTTTCGATGAATTCCTTTGCTTCTGCAGGGTTTGTGTAGATAGCGTCTTTTTCTGAAACAGAAATATTATCTTCAACCCCTGCTAACCTTCCGAGTTCTGCCTCTACAGAAACTCCTCTTGGATGGGCATAGTCAACGACCTGTTTTACAAGCGCAATATTCTCTTCAAACGGGTGTTTTGAACCGTCAATCATAACTGATGAAAAACCACCGTCAATACAAGCCTTACAGATTTCAAAATCCTCACCATGGTCAAGGTGAAGAGCGATAGGAATATCTGAACTGCTAAGAGCAGCTTCTACAAGCTTAATTAAGTAAGTTTCATTAGCGTATTTTCTTGCCCCGGCTGAAACTTGAAGAATAAGAGGGGCCTGAAGTTCTTGTCCGGCTTCTACAATTGCCTGGAGAAGTTCCATGTTGTTAACATTATAAGCGCCAAGTGCATACTTGCCTTTTAATGCCTTTTGTAAGAGTTCTTTTGTTGGAACCAACTGTCTTGTGGTACATAAAGCCATTTATCTTTCTCCCATATTTTTATCTACAGAGCATATTGTACTAAAAAAATATTAAATATACTATACTGAAACCACTGCATAACTTCCAAAATTAGTTTCGAGTTATAGTGATCTGAGAAAATAAACAAGATTTAATACATAAAGATGAAAAGTAATAATAGCAGTAATTTAAGGGTTAGGTGTAGGGCTGTGAAGCATGGGCTTTAGCTCATTTCCGTTGAAGGCTTTGTGTAACTCATTCCCACCTCCCGCCTGCTAAAGGAATTTTGAATCAGTCATATCAAGCCTTTCAACTATCTGGCAATTCGAGTTAATTACTTTTTAAGATCACTATAGCAATTTAGCTTATTAATTGTATAATGTAACGAAAATAGCGGAGGAGCTAATTTATGAAGAATTCCTTTCCCGTAAACCAAAGCGCTTCAATTGTTGTTTCCGGCGAGGCCGGTCAGGGTATAGAAACTGTTGAGCAATTTTTAAACAAAATTTTTAAAAACAGCGGTTACTATACTTTTTCCACAAAGGAATATATGTCAAGAATCCGTGGCGGATGTAACTCTTCAGAGATACGTGTATGCTCAAAGCCCGTTGCATCTTTTGTTAACAGGATAGATATCCTGATTGCACTTTCTAAAGAAGCACTAACCCATCTCAGTGATAGAATTTCCGAGGATACAATTATTTTTTCAGAAAAAGAAAACTTCTCTGATGTTGATACCTGCAAGCTAAACCTGGTAGAAATCCCCCTGTCTGAGCTGGCTAAAAACGCTGGAGGAAAGATATACGCCAACATAATTGCAGCTAACATAGTTCCGGGACTGTTCTCAGTTGATTTTAACCTGGTAGAACAGGAGATAAAAGAAGTTTTCGCCAGGAAAACAGATGAGGTAATTGAAAATAATATTAAAGCAGCACATATGGGTTACGAGTTAGGCCAAAAACGCCGTGAAGAGGTTCATATTGAAATTAATACGGCAAAAAGCCGGGACCCAAAGGAAAATATTCTGATAAACGGAACCCAGGCAACAGCTATGGGCTGCATAGCAGGCGGGTGTAACTTTATATCATCCTATCCTATGTCTCCGGGAACAGGTGTTTTAACCTTCCTTACAAAGCATGCGGAAGAATTTGGAATAATTTCAGAGCAGGCAGAAGATGAAATCGCGGCAATTAATATGAGTATAGGTGCCTGGTATGCCGGAGCAAGAGCAATGGTAACCACTTCCGGCGGTGGTTTTGCCCTGATGACGGAAGGCATAAGCCTTGCCGGTATGATTGAGACTCCCGTGGTTGTTCACCTGGCCCAAAGGCCCGGCCCTGCAACAGGACTGCCTACAAGAACCGAGCAGGGGGACCTTGAGCTTGTTTTATACTCAGGCCATGGCGAATATCCAAAAATAGTTTTTGCGCCCGGTACCCCTGAAGAAGCTTTTGAATTGGCTCAAAAAGCATTTAACCTGGCTGATAAATATCAGAGCCCGGTGTTTATTCTTACGGACCAGTACTTGTTGGATTCTGTATATAGCATAAAAGGTCTTGATATTGATAATGCAGAAATTCAAAACTATGTAGTTCAGACAGATAAAGACTACAAGCGTTATACAATAACAGAAAACCCCCTTAGCCCAAGGGGAATTCCGGGGCATGGAGAAGGGCTTGTGCTTGTTGACAGTGATGAGCACGATGAAGAAGGACATATCACAGAGAGCATGGCAGTTAGAAACTGTATGGTTGAAAAACGCCTAAAGAAAATGGATTTGATTAAACAAGAAGTCATAGAGCCTGAATTAATTGGTCCTGAGTCATATAAAACTCTTGTAATAACCTGGGGTTCAACTAAAAACGCGGTTGAAGAGGCCCTAAGTGAAATTAATGACAGCGAGGTTTCCCAATTGCACTTTAAGCAGGTGTATCCGGTGCATGACAGGCTGAAAGAATACCTTGAACGTGCAGAAAAAACAATTATCATTGAAAACAATGCAACTTCGCAGTTTGGAAAGGTTATAAAGCTTGCCGCAGGGATGGAAATCCAGTATAAAATCCTGAAATATAACGGTATTCCATTCTCTGTTGAGGAAGTAGTAAAAGAATTAAAGGAAATTTGTCATGGATGTAAGCAGTTACAATCTTGAAGGTGTTGATATAGCATGGTGCCCCGGATGCGGGGATTTTGCCATTTTGGACACACTAAAACATGCCCTGGCTGAGCTTGATATCAGCCCAAATAAGCTTGTGATGGTTTCAGGGATTGGCCAGGCCGCAAAAACACCTCATTACCTGAGGGCAAATATTTTTAACGGTCTTCATGGAAGAGCGCTCTCTCCTGCAACAGCTATCAAAGCTGTTAATCCCGAATTAACAGTGATTGCCCAGAGCGGAGACGGCGATATGTACGGAGAAGGCGGAAACCACTTCATCCACACTATCCGCAGAAACCCAAACATTACTAATATAGTAAATAACAATATGGTATACGGCTTAACAAAAGGCCAGGCTTCACCATCCAGCCAGAAAGGATTTGTATCTTCCCTGCAGACTGTTACCGCAGAACCTTTTAACCCGATTGCCGTTGCAATTGCACTTGACGCGTCTTTTGTAGCGCGCGCTTTTGCCGGTGATAAGGACCAGACTAAAAAAATTCTAAAAAAAGCCATCAAACATAAAGGTTATGCGCTTGTAGACATTTTCCAGCCATGTGTTACTTTCAATAAAAAAAACACTTACAGATGGTTTAAGGAAAACACTTACTACATTGATGATAGCTATAATCCCACTGACAGGGCTGCTGCATTTGCAAAATCCATTGAGACAGAGAAATTTCCACTTGGTGTAATCTATATGAACCCTGATAAAACAGCTTTTGAGGATACCCTTGCTGTTTACAGGGAAAACAAGGAGCCTTTATTTAATCGCCGGGCAGATGTAAAGGATAAGCTTAAAGAGCTGGCAAGCACTATTTAACCCGAATCTCTAGTGCACAGTTAAGTAAATTTTATAGAATCGTCATTCTGAGCCGCCTCCCGCCATAGGCGGGGCGGGCGAAGAATCTCATTACCTGAGATCCTTCG